>CADAEJ010000071.1 GCA_902786965.1 uncultured Ruminococcus sp.
ACCTTGTGCCGAAAAAGCAATAAAAGGTTTAGGAAGGGGGTCTGGGGGAGAACCCTTCTCCAAAAGGGTTTCCCCCAGCTGCTCGGCACGCATACCCCGATAAATTCCTATTTTGATGAATGTATCAGCATCAGCAGGATAGCGAAGTAGTGAAAGATACTTCCTGCGAGGGTAAACAGGTGCCACACGCTATGGAAATACCGTTTTTTCTTATAGATGTAGAAGAATATGCCGCCTGTATAGCACAGTCCGCCGATAAGGATAAACCACAGCGACAGCGAGTAGACCGAATCTATCATCGGCTTTACGGCGATAAGTATCACCCAGCCCATCATCACATAGCAAAAAACAGACGGCTTTTTGAACCTTTCGAGGTTTATCGAGTTCAGCACGATACCAAGCACCGCCGCGCCCCACACTATGCCGAACAGCACCCAGCCGAGCGCACCGCGCAGCGGCACGAGGGTTATCGGGGTATAGGTACCTGCGATAAGAAAGAATATCGTGTTGTGATCCATTATGCGAAAGAATTTTTTTGCCCTGCGGTTTGTGATGGCGTGGTACAGCGTTGACATTGTGTACAGCACTATCATCGAGCCGCCGAACACAGCCGCGCCCACGACTCCCCACGCGTTTGAGTAGACAGCCGCAAAAACGATAAGCACGACTGTTCCCGCTATGGCAAGCGCGCTGCCTATGCCGTGGGTTATGGAGTTGACTATCTCCTCGCCCCGCGTATAGCGCTTGGGAACGCCCTCACCTATTCTTCCTACGCCGTTTATCATAGCATCGCCTCCACGACATTTATTCTGCGTTCTGTTTTTATTATACCAACGTGCAAAATAGTTGTCAAGTGAAAAAAAGCTTGAAAAAATGCGGTCAATGTGGTACAATACAATGGGATGTGATACTGTGAAAACGATCGACAAGGCGGTATGGCAGATCGACGGCGGTGTGCCGCAGGAAAAGGCTGTGAGCCACTTTCGCATGATGTTTGAGTGGCTTGGCGGTCACGGTATGCTGACAGACGAGGGTGTGCAGGAGCTTGACGAGGGTATTGACGAGTGCGCGGTACTGAATGACGAGCTTGTGAACGGTGAGGGTATGGCGTTTCTCGAAGGGTGCTATGATGATCTTCTCAAAGCGGCGGCTAATGTTTACGGCAGCACGGAAAGTCTGTCGGTGCTTGAGGGGATATACAGGAAATACTGCGCTGACACACGGCTCTCACGCGGATAACACACACAGGGTATACAATGATATAAATAATTTTCGGGAGGAAAGCGATATGGCGAAGATACTTGTTGTTGATGACGAGGCAAAGATCAGAATGATAATCAAGGAGTACGCCGAGTTCGAGGGGTACGAGGTCGAGCAGGCGGCAGACGGTATGGAAGCTGTGGAAAAGGCGAAATCGGGCAGCTTTGATATCATCATTATGGACGTTATGATGCCGCGCCTTGACGGTTACTCCGCAGTCAAGGAGATAAACAAGGACAAAAAGACACCCGTGATAATGCTCTCTGCCAGGGGTGAGGAGTACGACAAGCTGTTCGGCTTTGAGATAGGCGTTGATGACTACGTTGTAAAGCCGTTCTCGCCAAAGGAGCTTATGGCGAGGATAAAGGCGGTGCTCAACCGTTCGGGCAATACGGGACATCACGAGGACATCATTAAATATCAGGGCCTGACCATAAACTTCACCGCGCGCGAGGTAACTATCGACGGTGAAAAGGCAAATATGACCCCGAAGGAGTACGATCTGCTGTTCTATCTGGTGAGGAATATGAACATCGCACTTTCAAGAGAAAAGCTGCTTGAAGAGGTGTGGGGCTTTGATTTTTACGGCGATGACAGAACGGTGGACACGCATATCAAAATGCTGCGCAACAGCCTCGGTCCGTACAGAAACCTTATCGTGACGCTGAGAGGAATGGGATACAAGTTTGAAAAGATCCAGTGACATCGACTCGGCACAAAGCGTGCAGGCTGCGGATACCCCCGTGCAGATGCCGCAGCTGAAGCAAAAGATGCAAAAACAGAAAAAATCGCGTAAGCCGCGGCTCGCGCTGAGGTACTATGTGTTTTTCTGCTTTATGATATTTGCGGTGATGATACTGCTGCTGATATGGCTGTTTCAGTACGTTTTTCTGGACAGGTACTACGAGAGCGCAAAGATACGCGATATATCAGAGGTCGCTGACAAGGTGGCGGACGCTGACGGTGAGAGCCGCAGCGATCTTATAGTAAAGCAGTCGCTGGAAAACAATCTGTGCATTATAGTCACCGACGAATCGGGCAACAGCGGTATGAGCGCCAACGGTCTTGGCGACTACTCTATGCTCGACAAGGACGTTCGTGAAAACCATTCGCGGTGGATATTCGAGCTGAAGGCAAAGTTTGCAAAGCAGTCAAATGACTATTTCACCGAGGATATCGAGGACGAAAATACCGACTACAAGGGCATAATATACTGCCGGAAACTCAGCGGCGGCGATGCAGCGTACATCTTTATCGAAAGCTCGGCGGCACCGATGGATTCAACGGTCAAGATAATACGCGAGCAGCTTATCTACATCACGGTGATACTGATAAACCTTGCGTTTCTGGTAACGCTGCTCATATCAAAGTGGCTCTCAAAGCCTATCACGAGCATAACCAACACCGCAAAGCAGTTCGCTGCGGGCGATTACGATACCGACTTCAAGGGCGAGGGCTACAAGGAGGTCGAGGAGCTTTCGAGCGTGCTGAACAACGCAAAGAACGAGATAAAGAAGGTTTCCGATCTGCGAAAGGACCTTGTAGCAAACATATCGCACGATCTGCGCACTCCGCTGACGATGGTGAAGGCTTACGCGGAAATGATACGCGACCTTTCGGGCGATAACCCGCAAAAGCGCGGCGAACACGTTCAGATAATCATCGACGAGGCGGACAGGCTCTCGGCGCTGGTGGACAATCTGCTCGAGCTTTCAAAGCTGGAAAGCGGAAATATGGAGCTTGAGCTGACAGAGTTCTCGATAGTCGACAAGCTCAATGACTGCATGACGCGCTACACTCTGCTTATCGAGCAAAACGGCTACGACATTAAGTACGAGCCCGATGAGGACAGGATCATCCGCGCGGATATGCAAAAGCTCGATCAGGTCATCTATAACTTCATCAACAACGCTATAAACTACACGGGCGATGAAAAGGTGATACGCATACGTCAGATAAACAAGCAGGACTGTGTGCGCATCGAGGTGACCGACAACGGCAAGGGCATCTCAAAGGAGCTTTTACCGCTGGTGTTTGACCGCTATTACCGCGATGCCAAGGTCAAGCGCGCGGTGGTCGGCACGGGACTTGGGCTGTCGATCTGCAAAGAGATACTCAAAAAGCACGGGTTCGCTTTCGGCGTTTCTTCAAAGGAAAATGTCGGCTCGACTTTCTGGTTCGAGATACCGTATGCAAAGAAAAAATGATAAACAGGCGGAGATTTGTTCCGCCTGTTTTTGTTTTGTGCAAATGTAATAAGAATAAAAAATTATTTTCTACATCAAGGGCTGCAAATTTGTGTTGCTATTATTACAGAAATATGTTATCATTGTTACAGAGCCGAGGCTCGAAAATAAAAAATGAATGGGGCGCTGAAAATGAATGTAATTGGAACCTGGAAGATAAAAGCTTCGATGCAGTGGGACGAAAAGACAATGGGGCTTGTCGAAAAGAATGTTGAGGATATCCTTGCAGACCCCAACCTTGATGACGGCGATAAGAAGATGCTTTACGCACAGTTCCTGTTCACAGAGGACGGCTGGGTAAAGACGCTTATGGATATTCCCGAGGATATGCCCAAGGAGGAGCTTGACGAATTGCTCGCCTCGGGAGAGTTCGAGCTGCTCGATAACAAGCTCGTTCTTGAAAAGAAGGAATGGAAGGAAGAGGACGGCAAGATCAAGTTCAATTCCGGCGTAAAGGGCGAGGTGCTCGGCGAGGCTGTTGACCCGTGGACAGAGATCACCGAGAACGCGGACGGCAGCATCAAGTTCATCACCTACACACTTGAAAAAGTTTGATCACCGCTTGAATAAAATATCGCATTAAAAAAGACGAGGAATCATTCCCCCGTCTTTTTGCTTTGTATAGACTGTTAACCGAACGGATTTTCCGACTTGTACAGCATACCCTTTGGCTGATTGAAGCCGATATCGTCCATTCCGAGATACTTGAACACCTCGTAAAGCTCTCTGCCGTAGTGACCGAAAGCAACTGCGCCGTGATGCGGATAATTCTTTTCGATAAGAACGTGGCGGTAGAATCTGCCCATCTCGTTGATGGCGAAGATACCGATAGAACCGAACGATCTTGTCGCTACGGGGAGCACCTCGCCCTGTGCAACGTAACCGCGCAGCTTTGCATCGGCGGTGGACTGTATCCTGAAGAATGTGATCTCGCCGCTCTTGATGTCGCCCTCAAGTGTTCCTCTTGTGATGTTGGGCTCGCCGTCAGGCTCAAGGTTTCTCTTCATGATGCGCTGGTATTTCATCTGCGGCTGATTTACCATGCAAGCCGCGGTGTTTCCGCAGTGGAAGCCCATGAACGTATCTGTCTGAACATATGGGAACTTGCCTGCGATCTCGTCGTTGTAGATGTCAGACGGAACGGAATTGTTGATGTCAAGCAGGGTGCACGGCTTTTGTGAAATGCAGGTGCCGATGTACTCGCTGAGCGCGCCGTAGATATCGACCTCGCACGCAACGGGGATACCGTTTGCCGCAAGTCTGGAATTGACATAGCACGGAACAAAGCCGAACTGTGTCTGGAAAGCGGGCCAGCACTTGTTTGCAAATATCACATACTCTCTGCTGCCCTTATGCTCGTTCGCCCAGTCAAGCAGGGTGATCTCATACTGTGCAAGCTTTGGCAGGATACCCTCCATTTTGTTGCCTGCACCAAGCTCTTTTTTCATATCCTCGATAACGCCCGCGATCCTATCATCGCCTGCGTGTGCGTTGTATGACTCGAACAGGTCAAGCTCGGAGTTCTCCTCGATCTCGATATCAAGATTGTAAAGCTGCTTGATAGGCGCGTTGCACGCAAGGAAATCCTGCGGACGAGGGCCGAAAGAGATTATCTTCAGATTTCGCAGGCCAAGCACCGTTCTTGCAACGGGCACAAAGCCGTTTATCATATCTGCGACCTCTGCGGGCGTGCCTACGGGGTACTCGGGAATGTACGCCTTAACGCCGCGCAGCGCAAGGTTGTAGCTTGCGTTGAGCATACCGCAGTAAGCATCGCCGCGGTTGTCAAGCAGTGCGCTTCCGCAAGCCTCCTCGGCAGCTGCCACAAACATTACCGCGCCGCCGAACTTCTTTGCAAGCAGTACCTCCGATGACTCGGGGCCGAAGTTTCCAAGATAAACTACCAGCGCGTTCACGCCTGCCGCATTTACCTCGTCAAGCGCTTTGAGCATATCCTTTTCGTTCTCAACAACGGTCGGGCATTCAAACAGCTCGCCGTATTTTTCGCGGTATGCCTTGCACACATTCACCCTTCTTGACTCTGAAAGCGACATCGGGAAGCAGTCTCTTGAAACTGCAACAACGCCGAGCTTTATATCAGGTGTATTATTCATAAAACATTATCCTTTCCATTTGTATTTTAGCGCACGCTCACGCGCAGGGCAGACCTGTCGCGTTTGCCCTGTATGTAAGCACCGCATGCCGCACAGTGCGTCAAGCACGGCATAACAGTTGAGTATTGTACAATCACAGTTTAGTATATTGTACCATAAGTGTGCGCTTTTTTCTACCGAAAATATTATGGTCTTATACGAATTTTTTCATATGCGTGCAGAAAAAAGACTTGAAAAATGGTTGCAAAATATTCACATATATGTTATACTATCAAAAAAGGACAAGGGGGGGCAGCGTTTTGAAGATACAGGAATCCGCTGAAAACTATCTGGAAACGATACTTATGATAAACGAGCGCAAGGGCAGCGTGCGCAGTATAGATATAGTCAACGAGCTTGAGTTTTCAAAGCCCAGCGTCAGCGTTGCGATGAAAAATCTGCGTGAACACGGCTATATCAATATGGACTCTGACGGCTACATAACGCTTACAGACAAGGGCAGCGAGATAGCAGAAAAAATGTACGAGCGCCACACGTTCATCTCGCAGATGCTTATAAAGCTCGGCGTTGACCCGAAGACAGCGGTCGAGGATGCATGCAGGATAGAGCACGTTATCAGCGCAGAAACTTTTGAAGCTATCAAGAAAAACTGGAAAGAGTAACGGCATACCATTCCAAAGGAGGCAAGGAACTTGAAAAGCTTTGATTTTGTTATAACCAATCCCGTGGGCATACACGCGCGCCCTGCGGGCAATCTGGTGAAGTTCGCAAAGGGCTTTGACAGCGACATCACGATAACCAACCTGTCAAACGGCAAGTCGGCTGATGCGAAAAAGCTGTTTGCGCTGCTTGGCATTGCGGCGAAGTGTCAGGACAAGGTCACGGTAACTGTTGAGGGCTCTGACGAGGACGCGGCATTTGACGCGCTGCAGGAGCATTTCGCACTTGAACTGTAATATGAAAAAGCAAGGACAGTCCCGAAATGATCGGGGCTGTTTTTTGGCGCCTTGACAAAAATCAAAAGCCGTGATAAAATAGTTAAGTTACTATTATGAATACTTCGGAGAATACTATGTGGGACAGGATATTTGACGTATTGCTCGATGCGTTTAAAGACACGCTGATAACACTTCCGTTTTTGTTCGGCGTGTACCTTTTAATTGAATACATAGAACACAAAAGCTCGGACAAGCTGGGTAACGCTCTGCGGAAAATGGGGCCGTTCGGCTCGGCAGGCGGTGCGGTCATCGGCGCGATACCGCAGTGCGGCTTCTCGGTCGCGGCATCAAATCTGTACGCGGGGCGGCTTATCAGCATGGGCACGCTTATCGCGGTGTACATTTCGACAAGCGACGAGGCGATACCGCTTATCATCGGCGAGCCCAAGGCTGTACCGATGCTGTGGAAGCTGATACTTATAAAGGTCGGCATAGCTATGGCGGCGGGCATGGTCGTTGACCTTGCTATCAAGCTGTTTGGCAAAAAGAAAGAGCAGGAGCCTTTCAAGGAGCTTTGCGCTGACTGCGACTGCGAGCATCACAGCATACTGCACTCGGCGCTGCATCACACGCTGCACATCATAATCTTTATCCTTATCATCAACCTCGTGCTTGGCTTTGTTATGGAGTTTGCAGGCAAGCAGACGGTCGAAAAGCTGATGATGACTGACAGCTGGGTGCAGCCTGTTATCGCGGCATTTATCGGGTTTATCCCCAACTGTGCGGCATCGGCTGTGCTGACAAAGCTGTATATCGGCGGAGTGGTATCGTTCGGCGCGCTTATCGCAGGTCTTTGCACAGGCGCAGGTGTCGGTCTTATGGTGCTTTTCAGAACTAACAAAAACTATAAGCAGAACTTTGCGATCATGGGTATTCTCTATGTTGTCGCTGTCGCAAGCGGTCTGATAATACAGTTGTTTTAAACAAATCAGAGTTTGTCGGGGTATGTTCGGTGTATAATCGGGCTGGAACTCTTTTGGAGAAGAGTTCCCCCCGTACCCCCCCTCAGAAACCTTTTATTGCTTTTTCGCCATTTGGGGACAC
>CADAEJ010000072.1 GCA_902786965.1 uncultured Ruminococcus sp.
CGTTATCGGAGCTGTCATCTTTGCAGTATCAATGCACGTTTGCATAAAGATAGAGCAGACCGCAGGCTACTACGAGTGCCCGCACTGCAAGCATACCTTCGTGCCGACACTGAAGCAGACTTATCTGGCACAGCATATGGGCAGAACAAGAAAAATGGTTTGTCCGCACTGCCACAAAAAAGGCTGGTGCAAAAAAACACTTACAAAAAATGAAGAATAACAGGGGGAAACAACAATGAACATACTTGCAGAGATAAAAGGTTTTGAGGACATTAAAGAGTACCTTCCTTTACTTATACCCATCGCAGTTTTGCAGCTGGGACTTATGCTTGCCGCGCTGATAAGCATTTTAAAGCATAAGAAGTACAAAACAGGCAACAGAGCCTTGTGGGTCATCCTCTCGCTGTTTGTCAGCATCATCGGACCTATCCTCTACTTCGTGCTTGGCAAGACCGACGAGGAAGAATAAATGAACATACTTGAAGTAAAAGACCTGCACAAAAGCTTCGGCTCAAAGACCGTGCTGGACGGCTTGACCTTCTCGGTAAGCGAGGGCAGCGTATTCGGCTTTATCGGCAGAAACGGCGCAGGCAAAACAACTACGATGAAGATGATACTCGGTCTGCTGCAACCCGGCAGCGGCGAGATAACAGTCTGCGGCGAAAGGGTGCGCTATGGCAATACCCCGACCAACAAATACGTCGGCTGCCTGCCCGATGTGCCCGAGTTTTACAGCTATATGACCGCAAGAGAATACCTGCGGCTTTGCGGCGAGGTCACGGGTATGAAGCAAAGCGAGATAAAAAAGCGCTCGGGCGAGCTGCTTGAGCTTGTCGGGCTTGCAAACGAAAAGCATCGTATCAAGGGCTATTCACGCGGTATGAAGCAGCGTCTGGGTATAGCGCAGGCACTCATCAACAAGCCGCGTCTGCTCATCTGTGACGAGCCTACGAGCGCGCTTGACCCTCTCGGCAGAAAAGAGATACTTGAGATAATCAGCTCGGCAAGGGGCGAAACAAGCGTTATTTTCTCAACACATATCCTTTCGGACGTTGAAAAGATCTGCGATGACACCGCGATACTCGAAAAGGGCAGGATAGCTCTTTGCGGCACCGTGAGCGAGCTTAAAGCAAAGCGCTCGGGCAGCGATGTGCAGATAGTGCCTGCAAGCGCAGGCGATGCCGAAAAAACAGCGCAGCTGCTCGGCGGCGAGGTACACAGCGGCACCGTCATTGTCAAAAACGCATCGCAGGATAAGATGCTCAGCATTCTCAAAACAATAAGCGAAAACAGGATACCCATACTCAAGATCGAGCATACCGAGCCCGACCTGGAACAGCTTTTTATGGAGGTGATAGGCAAATGAACGGCTTTTCACCCTTTCTGAAAAAGGAATTTTTCGAGCTTTACCGCAAGGGCAGACTGCTGCTTTTCGGCATACTCTTTGTATTCTTCGGCATCGAAGCACCCGCGCTGGCAAAGCTCACCCCTGCGCTTTTCAAAATGATGTCTGACGAGTTCGAGCAGCAGGGCGTTATCATCAAGGACGTGACCTCGACCGCAGCGACCTCGTGGGAGCAGTTCTTCGGCAACCTGCCTGTCATACTGATCGTTTTTGTGATAGTTTTTGCAGGCAGCGTAACGAGCGAGTTTTCAAGCGGCAGCATTATACCGTTTCTCACCAAAGGACTTTCACGCACCGCCTTTATGCTCTCAAAGCTCACAAGTGCGCTGATAACGTGGTCTGCGGGACTGTGGCTGTGCTTTGGCATAACCTATGCCTACACCGCATATTTCTGGAAGGACAGCTCGGTTCAGAGCCTTATCCCGACCTTGCTGCTGTGGTGGCTGTACTCGGTAATGGTGATATGCCTGATGTTCTTTTTCGCATCGTTCCTGCAAACACACATTCAGGTGATGATATGCACGGGCGGTGTGGTCTTTGCGATGTCGGTGATAGGCATTGCCGATTCGGTAAAGAAGTATCTTCCGTCAACTCTTACAGCCAGTATGGATCTCTGCACAGGGGCGCGGAGCATTTCGTCCGTGACGCCCGCAATAATAATCGCCGCGCTGGTGACCGTGTGCTGTGCGATATTCAGTTTAGTGCTTATCGGCAGGCGAAAGATCTGACAAAAAAAGAAAAGGCAGCGGATACTTTTCCGCTGTCTTGTTCATTTTTTTGGACTTTTGGTATTGCAAAAGCCTTAAATATGTGCTATAATCATATTCAGATAATTTACAGCATCAAGGAAGTGCCAAAAGCATATGATAAAAAGATCTCTTGCAGTCCTGCTTATATGCGCGTCGATGTGCCTTGCTCTGACGGGCTGCGGCGATGATAACAGCTATTCGGGACATCTGCAGACTCACTCGATAAAAAGCACCGAAAGTTCCCCCGACTCCTCCGATACGCAAGGCGAGCAAACCACTACAAAGGGATCTTTCAAATGGAGAATAGTGCACACCTCACCAACTACAACTACAACGACCGTGAGCAGCACGACCTCGCAGACGACAACTACCACCGAACAGACCGGCGGCGAAAACACCGCACCGCCCGAAACTACGACCACAGCCTATACAACAGTTACCGCTGCACCGACGTACACCTATGCACCGCCGACACAGTCTGCAACAGCTGCACCGACACACACGCTGCCGCAGACCTCACCGTCAAGTGAGATCACCCCGCCGACACAGACCGAGCCGAGCGAACCTGTTTCGTCAAGTCAGCAGAACACAAACTTTTCTCTTGCACAATAAAAAATAAGCCATACAGGATCGATCGTTCTGTATGGCTGTTTTTATGTTATTTAAACTCTACGGTCGTTTCTCTGCCATAAACATCGGCATTATCCACGATTTCATCAGATCATCGGCTTCTATCTCCTCACCGTTTATCACGAGCTTATCGACCACTTTCTTACCCGCAAATTTGGAGAAATGCAGCTCGTACTTGTCGCCGTTGGCTGTCTTTCCGACAAAGTATACTCCCTTTGTGAACCTGAAATGCCACCAGCCCGATTCAAAATAGTTGTACATAGCCTCGCCGTAATTATCTGCGACCATCGGGTTTTCGCCCTCTATCCCGAAATCATATGTAGCATTTTTCTGGATAAGTATAAATATTCCGCCGATAGTAAAGTAAAGTATCACAAGCGCAAATACTATCCACGCGATCTTGTTGAGCTTTGGGTGCAGCGAGCTTTTCTTCTCGTTTCCGCTGGTAGTCTCCAGCTCCGTTGCACGCATAGTTTTCGCCTGTGCATCAAAATTATTGTTTCCGAGGTTGCGCATTTTTGCCATTTTGCGCGCTTTTTCCGCCTTGTGCGCTATCTCGCCGGCAGAACGCTGCCTTTCCTTTGTCAGCGTGCCGTTGCCTGCCGCCATTGTCGGCGAGAACTGGCGCTTAACATCGGTAAGCTGTTTATTTTCATACATTCCCTGATTGATGGCGCTGAACTGGTTTTCGTGCTTGACTACGGACTTGTGCTGCCTCGGAGCAACCTTTCCGCAGTTTGTGCATAACCTTTCGCCATCAGCAAGGGGTGCACCGCAGTTTTTACAAAATTGACTCATATCTTCGCCTTTCCGGCATTACCCTTCATATTTAACTTCTCTTACTTTATGTATCTCATGACCGCAACGACCTTGCCGATTATCTGCACGTCGTCCGCTATGATAGGCTGCATAGTATCATTTTCGGGCTGCAGCCTGAAATGCCCGTCTTCCTTATAAAATCTCTTGACCGTAGCATCGCTGCCGTCCACCATTGCAACAACTATCTCGCCGTTTTCGGCATAGTCAGTCTTTTCCACGATAACGATATCTCCGTCAAGTATCGCAGCATTTATCATCGACTCGCCCGATACCTTCAGCGCAAACAGCTCGCCCGGATAGCTTTTCGGCGGCTGAAAGCTGATGTAATCGGTTATGTCCTCGATAGCCGTTATCGGCTGCCCTGCTGTGACCTTGCCAACCAGCGGCACTCTCGCAGCTCCCCTGCCTGCAAGGCGGATAGCGCGGTTGCGTTTATCGCCCTTTTCGATAAGACCCTTGCTTGTCAGCGAGGCGATATATCTGTGCGCGGTCGAGGTCGAGCGAAAGCCGAGCTGTGCGCAGATCTCTCTTACTGTCGGCGGGTAGCCGTCCTCTATGCGCTGTCTGATAAGGTCATAGACCTGTCTTTCGGTTTCGTTGAGGTTCATAATGCCTCCTTTCAGGCTATGCGTTATCCTCCCTGAGCTTTTTCGCCAGCATTTTCGCCAGCTTGTAAACGTCGCCGCAGCCGAGTGTTATCACAAGATCTCCCTGCGCGGCATTTTGCGCGATATAGTCGACGCACTGCATAAAGTTGAACTCCTTTTGCTGCGCGGTCTGTTTATCCACAAGCTCGTGGTCGGTAACAAAGTACACCGAGCCTTTTACCTTTTCACCGAGCATCTCGGTATAGATGCCGTCCGTATTCTTCTCACGGCTTCCCATAATGTCGGTTATCACTGCAATATCTGCTATCTCAAGTGCCGACACAAAGTCGTCCATAAGTATCTTTGTGCGCGAGTATGTGAACGGCTGGAACACCGCCCACACTCTGTTGAAATCAAGTCCCTTTGCGGCTTTGAGCGTACACTCTATCTCCTTGGGGTGATGGGCATAGTCGTCAACAATCGTGATGCCCCCGACCTCGTCTATCTTCTGGAAGCGTCTTACCGCACCGAAAAAATTGTCAAGCCCCTTGCGGATGCCTTCCCACGAAACGCCCTCGTACCTTGCCGCCGCGATAGCCGCAAGCGCGTTGAGTACATTGTGGTCGCCCGGAACGTGTATAGCCATCATGCCCACGGACTCGCCCTTAAAGAACACCTCAAAGTCTGTACGCAGACCCTTTTTGCCTGTGATGACAGCGCTGTAATCGTTTTTGCGGTCAAAGCCGAAGGTTATCTTCTGCTTGTCAACGCCGTCTACCGCCTTGTGCGAATTCTCGTCATCGCCGTTGAAAACGATGCACTTTGTGGTCTTATTTGCAAACACGTTAAAGCTCTTGATGATATTGTCAATGTTCTTGAAATACTCAAGGTGGTCAGCATCGACATTGAGTATCACCGCAACATCGGGGTGGAATTTAAGGAAGTGGTCCTGATACTCGCACGATTCGCACACCATAATGCTGCTCGAACCGCTTCTGCCCGAGCCGTTGATGCTTGGCAGCTTTCCGCCGATAACGCACGAAAGGTCTACTCCCTCGTCAAGGAATATCTGCGTAAGCATTGAAGATGTCGTCGTCTTTCCGTGGGTGCCGCATACACACACCGCATCATCGTACCAGCTCGTGATAAGCCCAAGAATATCCGCCCTCTCGCAGACATACGCCTTTCCTGCCTTTTCAGCCTCCTTTGAGGCGATAAGCTCGGGGTTGTCAGCCATTATCGCGGCGGTGTAGATTATCAGCTGTGCGCCCTTTATGTTCTCTGCACGCTGACCGAGGAAGACCTCGATGCCCATTTTGCGAACTGCGTCCAGCGTTTCGGTCTCGTTGTTATCCGAGCCTGTGATGTGGTAGCCCTTACTGTGGAATATCTGCACGATAGGGTACATACCCGAGCCGCCGATGCCGATAAAATGAACATTTTTTATACTTTCAAGTATCTTATCGTTGATCATTGAAAAAAGACTCCATTTCATAAAGCGAATATTTGTTCACCATAATTATAGTACAAAACCAAATAAAAATAAAGTGATTTTGAATATTTTTTATATTTATGGGTAAAAATTTTATTACTTATTAATATTTTAAAGGAGAATTTATTATGCAGATAACCGAAATAAAGATAAGAAAGCTTCTTGACAGCGGCAGGCTCCGTGCGGTAGTAAGCGTAACATTTGACGGCGTGTTCGCAGTACACGATATAAAGGTGGTACAGGGCGAGCGGAGGCTTTTCGTTGCAATGCCCAGCCGCCGTGATGAAGGCGGCACCTTCCGCGACGTCGTGCATCCGATAAACGCGCAGTTTCGGCATATGACCGAACAGGCTGTGCTTGAAAGCTACAAAAATGCGCTGGGCGAAAAAAGTTCATAAGGCGCGTTATTGACAAAAAGCGCGAAAGGGTGTATATTATCTTTATGTGAAATATTCGCCGCGCGCGGCAATAAAGGAGTAATAAAGTATGCTTGATATCAAACTTGTTCGCACAAACCCCGAACTTGTAAAGGAAAACATCAAAAAGAAGTTCCAGGACGAAAAGCTCGTCCTCGTTGACGAGGTACTCGACCTTGACACTAAATTCAGAGCCGCTAAGACCAAATGCGATGAGCTTCGCAACAAAAGAAAGGTCATGTCCAAGCAGATAGGCGGTCTTATGGCAAAGGGTCAGAAGGACGAGGCTGAAAAGGTAAAGGCTGAGGTCACGGCTATCGGCGAGGAGCTTGAAGCGCTCGAAAAGGATGAAACAGTTTTCGAGGCACAGATACGCGAAAGAATGCTCGTTATCCCTAACATCATTGATGACAGCGTGCCTATCGGCAAGGACGACAGCGAGAATGTCGAGATAGAGCGTTTCGGAGAGCCTGTTGTTCCCGATTTTGAGGTGCCCTACCATGTTGATATCATGGAGAGCTTTGACGGTATCGACCTTGATGCCGCAAGAAGAACATCGGGCAACGGTTTTTACTACCTCAAGGGCGATATTGCAAGACTTCATTCGGCTATCCTTTCATATGCAAGAGATTTTATGATAGACCGCGGCTTTACATACTACGTTCCGCCGTTTATGATCCGTTCTGACGTTGTTACGGGCGTAATGAGCTTTGCGGAAATGGAAAACATGATGTACAAGATAGAGGGCGAGGACCTGTACCTTATCGGCACATCAGAGCATTCCATGATAGGTAAGTTTATCGACACCATCACCCCCGAGAGCGAGCTTCCAAAGACGCTCACAAGCTACTCGCCATGCTTCAGAAAAGAGGTAGGCGCACACGGCATCGAGGAAAGAGGCGTGTACAGGATACACCAGTTTGAAAAGCAGGAAATGATCGTTGTCTGCAAGCCCGAGGACTCAATGAAGTGGTACGACAAGCTCTGGCAGAACAGCGTTGATTTCTTCCGCAGCCTTGATATACCCGTAAGAACGCTTGAGTGCTGCTCGGGCGACCTTGCAGACCTCAAGGTAAAGAGCTGTGACGTTGAGGCTTGGAGCCCAAGACAGAAAAAGTATTTCGAGGTCGGCTCCTGCTCGAACCTTGGCGATGCACAGGCAAGAAGGCTCGCTATCAGGATCAAGGGCGAGGACGGACAGAAGTATTTCGCACACACGCTCAACAATACGGTCGTTGCTCCGCCGAGAATGCTTATCGCGTTCCTTGAAAACAACCTTCAGGCAGACGGCAGCGTTGTTATCCCACAGCCTTTGAGAATGTACATGGGCGGCAAGGATAAGCTTTCAAAGTAAGAATAAAACACAAAAGGTACTGCAAACAAAGCTTGCAGTACCTTTTTTATATGTCGATAAGCTATAATAGTTTTATGACCGAAGGGGTTATAGGGGGCGACCGGAAAGCCCCCTAAACAAGAGCTATTCAATCCGCCTTTTTGCAGGCGGATTGCGGAAAAATAGTGAGTGTATTCT
>CADAEJ010000073.1 GCA_902786965.1 uncultured Ruminococcus sp.
CATATTCCTTGTTTACGTCATCAAAGAAACCAAATTTCATAAGATTTCCACCTTTCGTGTTAATATGTATAAAAATTAATTTTCATTAATTATTACCTTTAGTTAAAGCAGTTTTGCGCTTTGATAGATTATCGACTTGTTGTAGTAGGTGACCGACAGCTTTGATTCGTAATACTGAACGTTATTGTATCCGCCTTCTATCACCATCTGGTGAGCCTGTCCCACGTTTTGCTTGCTTGACACCTTGCCAGCTTTCAGTTCGGCATATTTCTGCGAGGGTATCGCCAGCAGAACAGCGCCGTCATCGTTGAATGCGACATACTGTTTCCCCTTGGAATCGGTACACAGCGTGTAGCCGTTCATTTCAATAGTGCGGGGGCTTTTCAGCTCTTTTGAGATGCTCATCACAGGCAGCAGCGCACTTATTGTAAATATCACCAGTATCAATGCGGTGCAGACTGTTATGATAAGCTGTTCGCCCGAGCTTTTCCAGCCCTTCCACGTTTTGGCGAGCACTACCGCGAAAGCAGCCACCAAAACGCACATTATAATAAAGCGCACCAGATTTGCGGTAAAGTATCTTTCAACAGTTGCCTTGCCGCCGAGTATATCAGCGCCGTTTGCTATCCAGCCCTTTATAAGAGTTGCCAGCAGGCTCAGAATAACAAATACTGCAAACAAGGGGAGCCATTTGAACCTTTCGGATATGCTTTTGCGGTAGTTATCAGCAGCAATACCGAAGCTTTCGCGAAGATCCATTATTCACTCGCCTTCCTTGTGGTAAATTTCTGCCAGCAAGCGTAGGTCTGTCCCTTTGAAAGCTCACTGTAGCCTGTCACATCATCGGGCAGGTCGAGATTTGTGCAGTTTATCATTGCGGTCATCGGCTCGGGGCAGAAATAGTGGTTAACGCCGTTGTGGTTCCACATATTCCAGAATTTGAACTCCTTTGAGACCTCGTTGATGACCATTGTGCCGTTTTTATCATCTGTAACATACACGCCGTAGAGATCCCTGCCGTCGAGGGTGTTCATCTGCGCGGTGTACATATCGTTGTCAAGCTCCTGAAGCGTCGGCATTTTGCCCGTGAGATACTCCTTGTCCCAATCGTTCAGCTCAAGCAGCTTCTCGGTCGGCAGACACCTTTCGTTAAGCTCGCATCTTTTGCCGATAGGCACGAACAGTTTCAGGTCTTTTTCCTCGCCGCCGTCTACCATCGGCGAATTTATTGTAGTATGTGTGCAAAGCGAAACAGGCAGAGCCTTGTCGCTCAGGTTTGTAAGATTTATCTCCTGTTTCAGACCGTCGTCAGAAAGCGTAAATCTGTATGATATTCTGAAGTCAACGGGAAAGAACTCGTACCACTCGTCATTCTTATCGTGGGTGAACGATGTTACAAGCACGGCTTTGTGGTTGTCCTCGGTAAAGCTTTCGATAGTGTGCGCTCTCTTATGTACCCAGCCGTGGATGGTATTGCCAAGTGCCTGTTCATTCAACGGCAGGTGATATTCGCCGTCCGAGGTCTTGAGCAGACCTGCATCAAAGCGGTTTGGCAGGTACAGCGTCGGCAGTCCCCATATCTCGCGTGCGCTGTCCATTTCCTCTGCACTGACGCTTTCGCTGTATCTGAAAACATCTATCCTGTTTTCCTCGTCACGCAGACGAAGTACCGATGCACCTCTTGACGGTGCGATAACGCAGTAGTATCTGCCGTGTGAGAGCTTAACGCAGTCGATACCTTTAAAACTGTAATTTTTTTCGACTTTTCCCATATTATTCACATTTCCTTTTGTTTGGTTTATATAAAGCTATTATACCACGTTTCGCGTTTTTTGTCTACCATTTCGGCAAACTTAATTCATAGAATTTGAACAATGATTTTGGGTAATAATTGCTAAAAAAGACGTGTATAATCCTTCGCAGCAGGTCAATAATAGTTGTACAGAGCGCACAAAGCTCTGAAAGGAGGTATTTCAAATGTGGAATAAGATAGCATTGGCGCTGCTTATCATAGGCGGCATCAACTGGGGACTTATCGGAATTTTCCAGTTTGACCTTGTCGCATACCTTTTCGGAGGAATGGGCTCGGTCATCAGCAGGATAGTTTACACGCTGGTCGCTGCATCGGCAGTATGGTGCATCTCGCTGCTTTTCAAGGAAAACGAGCTTGTAAGGGAGTAGCCTTTTCGCGCACCCCGCGGGGCTTCGGCATTGGGAAGGGAAGTCTTTTTTCAAAACACAACAGCGCTGTAAGACGGGTTTGCGTTTGCTGTCAACATCTGAAAAAAGGCTTTCCGTCCCGATGCTGAAGCCTTTTTACATACTGTCCTTCAATTTCGGCGCTTTAAATCGTAAAAAAACCAACATTGGTAAAATTTAGCGCGCTCGTTTTTGTGCAAAATAACAAAAAGAAATAATTTTTTGGCAAAAGCGCACAATTTGCTTGACTTTGAGACAAAAATCCGATATAATTACATTGGTGTTAAACACGTAATTAGGTTTAACATCCGTTTTGTTGTCTCCTTTCTTTTGTTCTACACATAGTTTTTTTGTTTTGTTTCAGCAGAGCTATGCAGCTCTGCAATTTTTTTGCCCTCATCGTTCACAAAAGGTTTACAGTCGGCGCGGTCAAAGGGCTTGACAAAGCGGCAGACGTTTGGTATAATATATAAGCATTCGTATCTAAAGACAGCTGGCAGAGCGAGAGATCGCTTGTAAGTCCCGCCGAGGAAAGAATAGCAAAGTTTGATCATATTGACTTTGTTTCTCTTTTGTCTTTGCGGCGAAAGGGATTTTCTTTTTTTAGTACGCATTGCAGATCATTTTCTTAAAGAGGTGAAATCTAAAATGCCAAGTGAAAAGGTTCTGCTTGCAAAGCAGGAAAAGGTAGCAAAGCTTACTGACCTCATCAAGAATTCCGCAGCAGGTGTACTTGTTGATTACAAGGGTCTCACAGTTGAGGAGGACACCAAGCTCAGAAAAGAGCTCAGAGAGGCTGGCGTTACCTACTTCGTAGAGAAGAACACCATTCTTCGTTTTGCACTGCACAACGCAGGCTACGAGGGCTTTGACGGAGTTCTGGAGGGAACAACTGCATTCGCAATTTCCAATGACGACCAGACAGCTCCGGCAAGAGTACTCGGTAAGTTCGGTGAGCAGTTCAACGGTGAAAAGCTTATCCTCAAGGCAGGCTACATCGGCGAAGAAACTTATGACGCAGCAGGTGTGAAGGCTCTTTCCAAGATCCCTTCAAGAGAGACACTGCTTGCACAGCTGGTCGGTTCCCTTCAGGGTCCTATCCAGAAGCTCGCTGCTACGATCAAGGCTGTTGCAGACAGCAAGGGCGGCGACGCTGCATGATCTTTGCAGCATAATACGCAGTGCATGATGCACGAAAGCGCGGCAATTCCGCAACGACAAAATAAACTAAAAGGAGATTATTATCATGGCTTCAGAGAAGATCACTAAATTTGTTGAAGAAATCAAGACACTTTCCGTTCTCGAGCTTTCCGAGCTCGTTGACGCTATCCAGGAAGAGTTCGGTGTAACAGCTGCTATCGCTGCTGCTCCTGCTGCCGGCGGCGCTGCTGGCGGTGCTGCTGAGGAGAAGACTGAGTTCGACGTAGTTCTCGCTTCCTTCGGCGACGCTAAGATGGGCGTTATCAAGGCTGTTAAGGAGATCACAGGTCTTGGTCTTAAAGAGGCTAAGGAGCTCGTTGAGAGCGCACCTAAGGCTATCAAGGAAGGCGTTTCCAAGGCTGACGCTGAGGAGATCAAGGGCAAGCTCGAGGCTGCCGGCGCAACTGTTGAGCTCAAGTGATCCAACACTTGAAATAATAAAGACAGCATCTTTAAGGTGCTGTCTTTTTTGTGCAAAAAAACGGCTTGACACGATACATAATGTCAAGCCGTTTGCCTTTATTCATCAGTCATTGTAATGCAGCTGACCGCAGCGGTAGAGCTGTCGTCCTTCTTGCCCCAGATCTGATCTCTGAAAAGCCAGAATACATCTATGCAGATAACTGCAAGAATGAGTATTATCAGTATTATCGGCACAATAAGCGAAGAACCGCCCGTCTTGCCCGGGGTAACTCCCGGCATCTGCGGTGACGCGGGGTTTATGTAATCGGGATTCTGAAAGTTCTGCGGCTGCTCGTAATTCTGCTGCTGCGGCTGCTCGTAACCGCCGTACTGCTGCGGGTAATTATTATCGTAAGTCTGCTGGTACTGCTGACCGTAGCCCTGATTATATGCAAAGCCGTTGTTGTCATACTGCTGCATCGGCTGCTGGTATGGATCCGTAACAGGGGCACTCTGCACAGCCGGGTCGATAACAGGCTGCACCTCATCCATAGTCGGCGCTGCGTATGGGTCGGGCGTATACTGCGGCTGGGGAGCGTATGCAGTTTCGTTTATGACAGGCTCGGCATAGCCTGCGCCCATATTATAAGCATTTGCAGGTGCGCTTGCGATGGTGCATCCGCAGTTTGTACAGAACTTGGCATCGTCACTTAACGAAGCGCTGCAGTTTGGACAGATTTTCATTTATAATATCTCCTTTGTGTGTCTGCGTTCAGAACTTGAATTTTTCAATTACGTCACCGAAAATATACCAGCTCCCGTCGATAAGTACAGTGGTAAATCTGCGCAGGTCGGACTTTTTCGATGTAGAAATGTTGGCATCTATCTGGAATGCCTTTTCAATGGTAACGTTTTTTGAGTATTTTGACTTGTACTGCTTTTCCAGCTTTTCGCGCTCGGCGCTTGCAAGCTCTATCTTGCCGATGATCTCGTAGGTGAGCTTTTCGCTGCCATCAAGACCGCTGTTTTTCTGCACGGTCTTGATTATGTCATCGCTGCCGGAGCTGCTTGATCTGAGATATTCGGCCTTTGCCGCGGGAACAAAGCAGCTGAGGTAGGTCTGCGCGTCGCTGTGCTCAAGGCTCAGGCAAAGGTTAAGGATCGGTCTTTCGTGGTTTGATGCCTCGACAGTCGATTCACCGCACCCGCTGAGGCAGATAAGCGCTGCAAGTACCATGGTCATAATAACAATGTATTTTTTCATAACAGTCATGTTTTGCAAAAGTAAACGGCATACCCGTCACCGAAATGTCGGGCAGGTACGCCGTGATGGTCAGAATTAAACGTATCAGAGGCTTATCGCGCTGGTCAGATACCACTTGCCCTCCGATTTGAGTACTGTAACGTTCTTTGTTACGGTAGCTTCCTTCTTGGAGCCTGTGATGGTAAACTCAAGCTTGAGCTTGTATCCGCCATCGACAAGATTGAGCGTCTGGGAAGAATCCATCTTCTCTTTTTCAACTACCTTATATGAGATCTTGTAGTCCTCGCCGTACTTGCTTATCATGTTCTTGACCTTGTTCTGGAACGAGCTTGCACTTGGCTTTGACGATGCAAGAGCCGCAAGTCCGCTTCCCTCGGGCGTAAGTGCCTCACAGTAAAGATCGTAATCCTGCTTTTCAAGCGCCTTTATGTAGTTCTTGACAGGCTTTTCGTAACCGCCGCCGAGAAGCGCGATGATGAGCCATACGATGAGTCCGACTACAACAACACCAGCAGCGATGATGATCGCAAGTTTAGCATTCTTGCTCATACCTGCCTTGGGAGCGCCCATAGCGCCTGCCTGCTGAAATGCCGGCTGACCGAACTGCTGTGGCTGGTTGAACTGCTGCTGAGGCATACCCTGATTGTCAACAGGAGCGCCGCAGCTTGGGCAGAATGTTGCATTATCGGCTAAACTTGTACCGCAATGACCACAAAACTTTGACATGACAATATCCTCCTAAAACCTGATAATATTCTCTCCATGCTGTTTACCGTATTAGCACGGTAACAGTAGCCTCTCATATTATAATCCAAATATCTGCATTTGTCAAGCGGTATTTATCGCAGAAACACCGCTTTTACAGTAAGTTTTGCGCGGTCCGGCGCGGCGGGAGGCACACACGGCGAATGTGCTTTATACTATTATAATATATACTTGTGCGTACACAGAATTTAGTGGTCGCAGAACGGGCAGGCACAAGATATTGTTAGCATTTTTGACAATTGTGCAAGGTGCATAAAAATAGCAGAACATTGCCGTGAAAATTCTATATCGCAATTAAGCGGAAAAAGCTTGAAATTACCGCAGGCATAGTGTATAATGATACTTGCGTGACTGCACCATGCTTGAAGTGCAGCCGAATGCGGACGCGGCAAATGCTCGACGGGGCGTGAGCTGTGTGAGGGAGGTCCGACGGGACCGAACGTGCATAAGGCGAGCGGATAGCAACAAGATATGCGATGAAACGGAAGGTTGCCGGCGGTTGACCGGGTAATTTCCGCGGAGTATGTCCGATTTTAAACCGGGCGACTGAAATACCGACACGGTATGTGCTTGTGCTTCTTGCGATGGCAGGGGTGACTCTGCTTTGGCGTGAGTGTGTACGGCTGTGTGTCTGTTTTCCGTCCGAACCGTCACAGCGGTTTCGGAATTTTTTGTGAGAAGGCAGGGAACACACGGCGGAGTGTAAATTTAAATTAAGGGTATTTCGATAAGTCTTGAAGCAAAACCTGTCAATTGCGTTTGCGATTGACAAGGCAAAAGCAAGAGAGTTGATGGTAAACGCAATTGACTCAGGCTTTGCTTGTAAAACAAGGCTTCGCCCTCCAAACTTTCAAAAACTTTGAGGAGGCGATCATAGTGGCAGTCAATGAAAAAATCAGAATCAAGATCAAGGGTTACGAGCACGCTGTTGTTGATGCAGCAGCAGTGAAGATCGTGGAGGCTGTTAAGCGTTCGGGCGCACAGGTTTCAGGTCCTATCCCACTTCCGACCGACAAGGAGATCATCACGATCCTCCGTGCCGTTCACAAGTACAAGGACAGCCGTGAGCAGTTCGAGATGAGAACTCACAAGAGACTCATCGTAGTTATCAGACCTACCAAGGAAACAGTAGCATCACTTGAAAATCTTGAACTTCCTGCTGGTGTTAACATTGTAATGGAGACCAAGTAGTTTCCAACGGAGATCACAGGTGATCTCAAAACACAATGGCACGCAGGTCATGTTGGGTAACCAACCAATAACCAAAGGAGGAAAAAATCATGGTAAAAGGAATCATCGGTAAGAAGATCGGTATGACACAGATCTTCGATGAAACAGGAAAGGTCATTCCTGTAACAGTAGTTGAAGCCGGTCCTTGCGTAGTTGTACAGAAGAAGACTACCGAGAACGACGGCTACGAGGCTGTACAGCTCGGCTACGGTGACATCAGAGCAAAGAGGGTAAACAAGCCTCTTCAGGGTCACTTCAAGAAGGCTGACGTTGCAATGAAGAGAACACTCAAGGAATTCAGACTTGACGATTGCTCTGCACTCAACGTTGGTGATATCGTAAAGGCTGATACTTTTGCAGAGGGCGACATCGTTGATGTAAGCGGCACAAG
>CADAEJ010000074.1 GCA_902786965.1 uncultured Ruminococcus sp.
CTTGTACCGCTATCACAAAGTGAAAGCCCGGAGCGGCACGAAAGCCGCTGTCTGCTCAAACCGATATGCGACGGACAAGCGCGCCGCCGCGGCGGCAAATTCTGATTTAGTTTATTAAATCAACAGGGGAATTTTTTGTACAGTTACCCCCACAGGTCAACGGGGTAAACGCCCTTATCGGTAAGGTCTTTAAAGCGCGCTTTGACGATAGGGGTGTCCTGTGCGTAGGTCACGCCGAACCACTGGTCGCTGCTGGCCACGACATCGCAGGTTATCTCGCCCGTTTCTATCATTTCCTCGATAGCGCCGGGCAGCAGGAACTCCGCCTTATCGTTGTTCACATTCTTTTCGAGAAAGGCGGTAAAGTGCTTGTCCAGCTTATCAATAAAGCCTGCGGGGCAAGCCCAGATATTCATTGAAACGCAGGAGTTTTCGTCAAGCACGGTATCGCTATCCTTGCCGCTGTGGACAAGTCCGTCCTGCTCTCTGCGAATTTCGTACGTTTCGCAGATGCTTGAAAGCTTATTGCCGTTTACCTTGCACACACCGCGGTTGACGCTGCCGAAATCGCTGAGGGTATTTTTAAGCTCAAAGCCTGCCATAGCGATGTTCATAGGCTCGGTCTGCGGCATAGTCTGAAGCTTTTTGTAAAGCTCGGTGAAAGCCTGTTTGCCGTAATAGTCATCGGCGTTGATGACAACGAAAGGCTCGTTGACAACGCCCTTGCAGCAGTATACTGCGTGACCGTGTCCCCACGGCTTTACGCGGCTTTCGGGGCAGGTGTAGCCCTGCGGCAGACAGTCAAGCTCCTGATACACATAGTCAACGGCGATATGCTGCTTGATGCGGTTGCCTATCATTTTATCAAAAGCCTCGCGGATATCCTTGCGTATGATGAAAACGACCTTGTCAAAGCCTGCCTGCTTTGCGTCGTAGATAGAGTAGTCCATAATTATCTCGCCGCTTGGTCCGAGCGGTTCGAGCTGCTTGATGCCGCCTTTGAAGCGGCTGCCAAGTCCTGCAGCGAGGACAACGAGTGTAGCGTTCATTAAGTTACCTCCGATGTGGATTTGAGCGCGCGTGCGCTTTATTAAAAGATATTATCGCACATATTGCGCGGTTTGTCAATAGAATCTTAAAAATGTGGATATAAAAGTGAAATAATCAGACATTTGTGCGTTGACAAGGCGGAGAGGCTTATGGTATAATTTAAAAAATCGTTGCGATTTTAATATGATAAATTAGAATTTTCGGAGGAATCATAATGCCCTCAAAAAGTGTTTCTGTTGGAAGCTGGTCATATTTAATGCCTAATACGAATGCTGACTCGGATGGACATATTGTTCTGATTAAGAGGCTATCATTCGGACCTTGTGAAGTATATGAATGGGGCATAGATAACAACAGCTTACCGTATGAAGAATACCAATGGTGTGAAGATGAGTTTTTTAAGGATGAAAGTTATTTTAAGCACATAACCAAAAAGGAATTAACAAAACAAATTGAGAGTGTAATCCATGTGTTTACAGAGAATGAATTACCTGAATGGGCAAACATCTATTATAAAATACTTGATTGGTTAAATACAGATTTATCGTAGTGGTTGTTTTGCAAAAACGATAAGGAGGTCGGCAATATGGCAAAGACGGCACTGATAACAGGCGCAAGCTCGGGGATCGGCAGGGAGATAGCGAAAAACCTTTACGCAAGGGGATTTCGCTGCATACTGTGTGCGCGCAGGGAGGACAGGCTCAACGAGCTTGCAGCGGAGCTTGGTGAAAACACGAGGGTCGTGGTCTGCGATCTGTCAAAGAGGGAGGAATGCTTTTCTCTGTATGAGCAGGTCAGGGACGAGAAGATAGGTGTGCTGATAAACGGCGCAGGGTTCGGGCTTTTCGGCAAATTCACCGACACCGGCTTGCAGCGCGAGCTTGATATGATAGACACCAACGTTACGGCGGTGCATATTCTGATGAAGCTGTTTTTAAAGGACTTCACACAGCGCGGAAGCGGGTACATCATGAACATCGCATCAAGTGCGGGGCTGATGAACGGCGGTCCGTACATGAGCACCTACTACGCGACAAAGGCTTATGTTGCCGACCTTACCAGTGCGGTCGCAAGGGAGCTTGAGGAGCAGGGGAGCAGGGTGAAGGTCTGCGCGCTCTGCCCCGGACCTGTGGACACGGAGTTCAACGAGGTCGCAGGCTGCTCGTTCGGTGTAAAGGCGATCAGCGCAAAGCAGTGCAGCGATGAGGCGGTCAAGGGTATGTTCGGCGGAAAGACTATCATCGTGCCGTCTGCAACGCTAAAGCTTGCAGCTGCGGGCGCACATCTTGTACCAAGGAAGCTGCTCGTTGCGCTGACGGGCAGGGTACAGAGCCAAAAGGGAGATGTCTGATATGGACAAGGGTGCGCAGCTGTACCGCGAGCTTATCGACACGCTTGTGCAGATGTCCCGCAAAAGTGTGGGCGAGCAGTGGGCGCTAAAGGGCGAGGCTAAAGGCACTGACGAGCATATCGCAAAGCTCAACAAGCTGTTTGCAAAGCTTAACGATGATGAGAGAAAGACGCTTGCGGAGTTTGCGGCGGGCGAATACATGAGCGGCATTTATGACACGCTTTGTGAGTTTGAATGGTACGCAGACTGCAAGGATATGACAATTAGCATTGACGGCGAGCAGCTGCCCTTGCAAAAGTACGAGGGCATGGGAAATGACTTCATAGGCAGGCGCAGCGGTGACTGGGATTGGAGCGAATGATGACGGCAGAGGAGTTCGTGAGGCTTTGTGCTGATGAGAAAAAACGGATACTTGACAGCTACTTTGACCCGAAAAGCGAAACGGCAGTCGGTGAGAGGATACGCAGTCTTACTGATGCGGGAGTGAGCGCAGATGCGCTGTATGCGCTGCTTGACGAGGCGCTTTGCGACAATTACTACAATCTTTTGCTTGCCCTTGACGGCGAGGCATCGCTTGGCGGGGTAGTGCAGGAGTACAAGCTGTACAGCGAAAACGGTGAACTTATCAATCCGTGCGGCGAGCTTGAACAAAGCGCGTACGAGGCTTTTATGGAGTGACAGCGCGGCGCTTGCTGTTTTTGGAAGAAAAAATAAAGAAAAATTCAAAAAGGTATAGACAAATTGGAATTATTATTGTATAATTAACAAGGAAATTATATCATCATACCCATTGGGAGATCTTTATGAGAGTTATTACGGGAAAATGCAGAGGAAAAAAGCTTACGGCGCTTGAAGGACTTGACACGCGTCCGACTACGGATATGGTCAAGGAGGCTATATTTTCCGTGATACAGTTTGATCTTCAGGGCGCATCGGTGCTTGATCTGTTTGCAGGCAGCGGACAGATGGGCATAGAGGCTGTCAGCAGGGGTGCGGCTCACTGTGTATTTGTGGACTCAAATCCCGAGGCGGTGAAGGTCATCAAGAAAAACGTTTCGGACTGCAAGCTGACGGATGGATCGCGCGTTCTGGGAATGGACAGCATTGAATATCTCAAGGTCTCAAAGGGCGGATTTGATATAGTTTTTATTGACCCGCCGTACAGGCAGGGAACGGTGCAGACTGTGCTTGGCATGATACGCACATTGCTCAATGACGGTGCGCTTGTTGTATGCGAGCATGAAAAGGAGCTTGAGCTTTGTGACGAGTACGAGGGACTGGCTCTGCGCAAGCGGTACAAGTACGGAAAGACCGCTGTTACTGTCTTTTATGCGGGTGAAAAGGAAGATGAAGAATGAAGCGTATTGCGGTATGTCCCGGAAGCTTTGATCCGATAACGAGAGGACACATCGACATTATAAACAGGGCATCCAAGCTTTTTGACAGGGTGATAGTGCTTGTTTCGTTCAACGCGGCAAAGCAGGCTGCTTTCACGGTGAGCGAGAGGGTCGAGATGATATACAGTGTGGTAAAGCATCTTGACAACGTAGTTGTTGACTGTCACGACGGGCTGCTTGCGGATTACCTGAAAAGAACGGGTGCGACAGCTATTGTAAAGGGCTTGCGCGCGGTATCTGACTTTGAGTATGAATTCCAGATGGCGCTTGCCAACAAAAAGCTTTATGACGGTGCGGAGACGGTGTTTCTCACCACTACGGGTGAGAATATGTTCCTGTCCTCGAGCGTGGTAAAGCAGATCGCCTTTTTCGGCGGAGACATTTCGGGATTTGTTCCTCCCGAGATACATGATTTTATAAAGCACAGGCTTTTTAAACCTGATGACATAGTAAGATGACCTTTATAGGTTCAAGAAAGGATGTTATAAAATGACTACACTTGAAGAAGGCTTGAACAGTATCAAGGCAGCGCTGCTCAATGCGCCGAATGCTCCGCTTTCAAATAAGAAGAAGGTTGATGCAGAGCCGCTTATCGATATGATAGACGACCTTATTCTGAATACTCCTGCGGAGATACAGAAGGCAAAGGAGATCGAGAAGGAAAGGCAGAATATTCTTGATGATGCGCGCAGACAGGCTAATCAGATAATCAAGGATGCCAACGCGCAGGCGCAGGTACTTATCAGCGAAGAGGAGATCGTTAAGCAGGCTCACGATTATGCTAATGCTGAAGCGCAGAGGGCTAACGAGGAGGCTGAGAAGATCATCGCCAACGCCAAGGCTCAGGATCTTGCTATCAGAAAGGCAATGGTCGAGAAGCTGAACATCTCTCTGGGAGAGGCTCACAACGTGCTTTCAAAGTGCGTGGCTGACGTTACGGCTACTCACGAGGCGCTTGAAAAGATCGCAGGTCCGTCAGACGATGCGGCTCCGAGAAAGCCCAAGATCATTGTGCCTGAAAATTGATATGATGATGTATCCCCGTACCCGGCGTGCGGGGATGTTTTTTTGCCCGAGTGAACAAAACAGCTGTGCAAAAAGCAAAGAGCCGCCGCGTATGCGACAGCTCTTTTTTATGCCTTGGCAAGTATTACTTGTTGTTGCCTGCCTTGTAGGAGTCGATCATCTTCTTGCTGATGTTACCCGAACGCCGAGCATACCTTGCTCCCTTTCGTACGTAGGTGACAGGCTCGTTATCGCCGGTTAGCAGTTTGATTTGCAGCTTCATGGTGTTTTTGTTCATTGGCACCACATCTATCCTGTCGATGACTGCCTTTGCCATTTCGTCGATGTCTTCCTTGGTCATCACGCCTGTTCGGTCGTACATGTTGCGGAAGTAGTCACCGATTCGGCGGATGTTCTTTGCGTACTGTTCGCTGTCCTGTGACTTTTCTTTGCGGTATTGCATTTCGTTTTCGATGTCCTCTATGACCTTGGTGTGCTTTGAGTTGCGCTCGGTGAACTCCGCCTTGGAGATAGTTTCCTCCATGTAAAGCTCCAGCAGCTTGTCACGCTTGCGGTTCTCCTTGTCAAGCTGAACCTGCAGTCTGTTCAGCTCTTTTTGCAGTTCGCCTGTGTTGTCGGCTTGCTTGTATATCTCAAGGAATGTTTCGATGTAGTCGTCAAGGTCGCCTGCTATCTCGGTGAAAAATCCCGACAGCATTTTGTAAAGCTCGCTTTCAAGTATGGCAAATGATGCGCAGGTCTTTGTGCCGAAGCGTTTTTTCTCCGAGCATATCCATTCGTAGACGGGCTTGCCTTTCGATGCGCTGTTTGAAAAGCTCGTCCGCCAGTATGGCTTATCGTGAGCCTGACACCATATCTTTCCCGTGAACACGCTTTTGTCCTTGAAGGAATGTTCTCTTGCTTTTATCACGCTGCTGCGGTAGGCAAATATCTGATTGCACCTGTCCCATATCTCCTCGGAGACTATTGCTGGGACTGTTTCGCCTGTTTCGTCCTTATACATCACCCATTCTTCCTGCGGCAGAAACTTCTGCTCTTTGGTTCGGTAGTCAACGGTGGTGACTTTGTTTCCGCAGTAGTAGCCTTTGTACTTTGGATTCTGAATTATTCCCGAGATGGTGTTGTGGTGTATGCGAGTGCCGTTTCGTCCCCGATAGCCTTTGTCGTAGAGTATCCGTTCTATCTTCCGCACGCTGGTATCGCCTGTGGAGTACAGCTCGAATATGAGTCTGACCATTTCGGCTTCCTCTTCGTTGATGACCAGCTTGCAGTCCTTTTTGTCGTAGCCGAAGATGCGGTTGTTGCCAAGGACGTTGCCGTTCTTGATAGCACGCTTGTGTCCGAAACGCACACGCTCGGACAGCTTTCTTACCTCGTCTGCGGCTATGCTTGACATTATTGTGAGGCGAAGCTCGGAGTCGGGGTCGATGGTGCAGATGTTATCGTTCTGAAAGAACACTCCCACGCCTGAGCTGAGCAGCTCTCTTGTGTAGGTCAGGCTGTCGATGGTGTTTCTTGCAAATCTGCTGACCTCTTTTGTCAGCACGAGGTCGAACTTGCCGGACTTGCCGTCGTCTATCATCTGCATAAACGACTCACGATTCTCGGCACTCTCACCTCTGACTCTGTCCACATAGCCCTCGACGTAGTTCCAATGTGCATTTGACTTTATCATCTCGGTGAAGTAGCTTATCTGATTCTCGATTGAGTTTTCCTGCTCGTCCGAGAGGGTGGACACTCGTGCGTAGAAAGTCACGTTGATGTCCAGGTCAAAAATAGTTTTCCGCTCGCTCGTCATCAGCTGACGAGCCTTGTAAATATCCATAAGATATCCTCCTTTGTTTTAATTATAACTTGTTATTTTTCAAAATCAATACGGTGGAAACATTTACATATCTACTCTATGTAGCCCGCCTTTGCAGCGGGCTTTTTCAGGCTGTGAGCTTATCTATCAGCACGAGCATACGGTTGTACTTTTTCACATCTATCTCACCACGCCCGAGAAGTATTCTCGTCCATGCGGTGAGGGTCTGCTTTTTAAGCTCAAGAGCCTTGCATTTTTCTGTAATCTTCAAACGCATCACTCCTATCTTTATTCTTATCATCGTCAGGTGGATTATACCATTTATTGCAGTAGTTTTTACCACAAGAGTACCACACTCTGCGGCGGTTATCTATCACCAACTGCAACGAATTTTGTCTGTCGTTTTTGTGCATCAAGCAGCACATCGCTTTTGGATTATAGTTTGTCATTTTTGATCTTCCTTTCGGTTTGGATTTAGTTTCAGATTTCGGTGTTAAGAATTACAACACAACTTTTTGTTCAGCTGAAAACAGCCCGTGACTCCTGCACAATCCCTCGCACCAACGGCGAAAGAGGCTGTTCTTTCAATTTTTGACGTCGGTAGTTTTAGCTTTTTCACTTTTTGACTCCAATCCTCCTTTCGCAGATTCTCTCGCAAACACGCCGAGCTTTGCTCGTCGAAGTGAGGCGTGCGGCGGCAAATGACGCCGTGCTTTTTCCTGCAAAGCTATTAGGTTCACGGGGTACGCCCCGAGCCGGCTGACTCGGCAGAACGCCGACCCGCTTTAGCAAGGCAGGTGGACAGCCGGAGGCGATGCTGGCATTGACAGAATCCCTGCGGTTTTCGGACTGCCGTTTGATACTGATACTTGGAACAGTTTTGCATAGCACTCGTTAGTCGCAAAGCGTTCAAGCATGGGCTTTTCTCTTTTCTGCAAATTCAAAAGTTACTATACAGATAGTAAACTTCGACAGTAGTATTTCTTTGCTCTGTCATTCGCTCACACTTGCGCCACGTTGCCCTGTGGGGCGTTTTGTACCTGCGGCTCGGGCGAACTCTCCACCGAGGGAGAGAGCGGGCACAAATCGGCTCACAGTGTGGGGTCAAATTCGGGGACGAGAATACCTCGCTCAGCAAAAACCTTTGCTCTGATCTTTGCTGCACACTGGTGGAGTAACTCGTTGATCGAGTAGCTTTTTACCTCGACTTTCTTTCCATTGATGATGATGTACTCAGGGTCAGCTCCACTGCAAAAAGGGACAGCTAACTGCCCGACAGGGTCAGCTGACTTTTCACAAGTGTTCCTTTCTTCTGTTGCTGCAGAGCCAATAGAATCAATGGCTTGCGAGCTTTCGGTTTGCTCGGCAGTGACAGCAGGGTCAGCGTTTTGTGACGGCTCGGGCATCAAATTTTTGCCGTCACCGGTGTCACTGTCACGGTCGTACTCGAGCATTATCAGACGCAGTCCGTTGCTTCGCTTGTGAGAGAATTTCACGCCATAGCTTTGCAGCTCGTAGCCGTGCAAGGTCAGGTCTTTCTTTATCATGTTCGGGAAAAAATCTTTTGAGTATTTCTCCGTCAGCAGACCGCACAGCTCTGTTGCCGAACCTTTGAATGTGAGCTTTTCAATCATCAGATCGTGAATTGCAAAAGAGAAAATGTCGGGCGGCTTATCCTCGCTCTCGTCGGTGACCGTCCACCTTGCGCCCTGCCGAGTGAGCAGCAGCTCGGTGTCCTCGATGTCACGACCTGTGCAATGCAGTGTCGCTTGGTTCGCACTACGTTTTGCCTTCATCAGAACAAGAAGACCGTCAACGCAGCCGTTAAGCCCTGTGCTGCCCGAGACCATGTTGAACGGATCCTTGTCAGCTGCCTTGCGAAGATGATGTACAAGCACGATGCAGATACCGAGCTGCTGTGCAAGAGCTTTCAGCGGCAATAGCTCTGCATAATCGCTGCCGTAGGTGGATTCAGTCTCGCTGCGAACCATTTGCAGAGTGTCGATAACAACAAGATGTAAGTCATCGTGTGCAGACTTGAACTTGGTGATCTGCTCTTCCAATCCGCAGCCGATAGTGTCGGCAAGAATAGAAAAATACAGCTTTTCAGACGGTTCGTCTGTCAGTTCATAGAGCCTCTTTTGGATACGCTCGTACCCGTCCTCAAGACAGAAATACAGAGCTGTGCCGTCTTGTGTTTTACGCTCGAGCAGCTTTTCACCTTTTGCAACTGCAAGGCAAAGCTGCAAAGCGAGCCACGATTTCCCCGCTTTAGGGGAGCCTGCAAGGATGTACAAGCCTTGGGCAAGCAAGCCGTCAACGGCGAACTCTATCGGCTTGTACAGCGTGGTCATTATCTCCTCGCAGGACTTTGTGATCAGTTTGTTCATTTGATCTCTCCTTTCTTTTTTTAATTCAGAAGGCTATCGTTGCCCTCTATA
>CADAEJ010000075.1 GCA_902786965.1 uncultured Ruminococcus sp.
GCCCTCCTCGATATGAACAGACAGGCTGAACTTCGGCGCAGGCGGTATGATGACCTGTTCGCAGACAGCCTCGCCCTGCACAATTATCCTTTCATCAACACCAAGCTGGCAGGCATAGTTTATCTTTGAAGCAAAACCATACTTGTCCGAGATCTTTATAAACGGGTAAACGCTGTTTCTCTGTGCCGCAGCGACCGCGGACGCTGTATCCGCCACGAACTGCATCGCAGTCCTTTGCGTATCTATCACCGCGTGCATCGGCAGAGTCTTTACAAACATACCAATAGTGCCCGCGTACCTTACATCATCTCTTACGCCCGATATCATCGACATATACACCTGCCTGTCACCTGTAAACCGGCTGACGGCATACTGCACTGCTGCAAGGAAAAGCGCCGCAGGTGTTACCGAATTATCACGGCAAAAGCTCTCAACACCTGCTTTGTCAACAAGGTACTGCACTTCGCCGAGGCTGCCCGTCTGCGCATCGCTGTTAAGGTCGGGCGTGATGTCGCTTGCATTTTCATAGTCCTCAAAAAGCGCCTTGTAATACTGTTTTGCCGCACTTGCCTTTTCACCTTTCTCCAGCTCTGACTGCGCGGCGATATAATCATAGTACGAGCAGTCTGTTTCAGGCTCGGTGCCGTTTTCGTAAATATCGGCAAGCCTGCGCATAAATACGGAAAGTGACAGACCGTCCATGATTATATGGTGTACATCGAACAAAAGCACAACGCTGTCCTGCGTCTTAACTATCTTCGCCCTGAAAAGCGGTCCCCTGTTCAGACTGAACGGCTTGACAAAGGCTGTCATATACTGCGAAAGCTCGTCCCTGTCAAGAGTAACGATCTTAACATCAGCCTCAAAATCGTCTATCGGCGACTGAATGTATTCTGTTTCATCAAGATATATCCTTGACCACAGCACAGGTGTCGCATTTATCAGCTTATCAAGTGAGCGTTTCAGCTTTTCCGCGTCAGTGCTCTGCGCAAAAGTATAGCATATCGGTATATTGAAAATAAGCGTATCGGGCTGCTTCATACTCTCGATATAAACGCCCATCTGCTGCGCACAAAGCGGTGCGCTGTCACGCGGCTTGGCGGGCATATCGGAGACGCCGTCCCTGCCCGAGCCGATAAGGCTGTCTATGATAAGCTCCTCGAGCGTCATAAGTGTACAGCGCTCGTCCATAAGCTCTGTAACGCCGACCCTCAAACCGTATTTTTCATACACCCTTGCCGCGAGCATTATCGTTGTCAGCGAGGTAAGCCCCAGTGATACAAGGCTCTCGCTCACGCTTGAGCACTCAAAGCCTGTTATCTCGCCGACCATTGCGCACAGCGCCTTTTCGATAGAGTTGAGCTGTCTTGACTCAGCATTTTCGCTGCTTTGCACGGCAGGCTTTGGCAGCCTTTTCTTATCCACCTTGCCGTTTGGGGTGATAGGTATGCGCTCTATCTGCATTGTGACAGACGGCACCATATAGCCCGGCAGCTCCTCGCGTATAAACTGCGAAAGCGCGTGCACATCTACCCTGCCTTGCGATACCACATAAGCGACCACAGCCTTACCGCCGCTTGCAAGCTCCGCAGCGATAACACTTGCATCGGTTATGCCGTCAAATTCTCTTATCCGCCTTTCTATCTCCGTCAGCTCGATGCGGAAGCCTCTTATCTTTACCTGCTCGTCACGTCTGCCGACGAACTGTATATTGCCGTCCGAAAGATAGCGGCAGACATCGCCCGTGAGGTACATTCTTTCGTATCCGTCGATGGTAAAAATATTGTTTGGGATAAACTTTTCTTTAGTAAGCTCGTCGCGCCCAAGATACCCCCTGCACACAGGCAAGCCCGAAACAGCAAGCTCACCAACCGCACCCGGCGGCAGAAGCCGACCGCTTTTGTCAAGTATATATATGTCGCAGTTGCCAAAGCTCTTTCCGATAGGTACGCTCTCATACCGCCTGTCTACCTTGCAGTCGCTGACATATATCGTACACTCTGTCGGACCGTAGGTGTTGACAAGATCAAACTGCGGCGGCTCACACGGCACGAGCTTCTCGCCGCCAACGGTGAACACCCTCATATACGGGCTTTGCGAATATGCAGTGATATACTGCCTGCCAAGCTGTGTCGTGCAGTCCATCATCGTTATCCTGTTGCCAATTACAAACTCGTTGAGCGCTGCAAGGTCAAGCCTTGTTTCCTCGGGGACGATATAAACAGATGCACCGCTTGTAAGCGCAGGATACATATCCTGCATCGAGGCATCAAAGCCGAACGCACCGTATGCGGCAAATCTGTCCTTGTCGCTCACACCAAAGCGCTCACAGAAGGATATGCAGAAATTCACAAGATTTGCGTGCTCGAGCATACACCCCTTGGGCTTTCCCGTTGAACCCGATGTGTATATAAGCGCAAAAAGTGTGTGTGCATCAGGCTCATCAAGCGCGGTATCATCATCCTGCGGCAAGGTGTAAATACTTCCCGCGGATATTACCGTGCCCTTAAAGCCGCGGATAAGCCCTGCAAGCTCATCATCTGCAATAACGACTTTCGCCTTTGAATCCTCAAGCATAAACTCAAGCCTGTCCTGCGGATAATTGCTGTCAAGCGGCTGACAAGCACCGCCTGCCTTCAGCACAGCAAGCGTGCATATCGGGAACAGCTCGCAGCGCTTTACCATTATGCCCACAGGCTGCTCTTTCCTGACGCCGTTTTTTGCAAGCAGACTTGCAAGGTTTTCGCTGTAACGGTCAAGCTGCGCGTAGGTAAGCTTCTTGTCCTTAAAGCAGACTGCGATATTATCGGGGTGCGCGCTGACCTGCCTTCTGAAAAGATCAACAACAGTAAGCCCGCGATCAAATACGACCTCGTTATCATTCACCCTGCGGTAGAACTCTCTTTCGCGCTCACCGCACAGCGCTATCTCACACAGCTTGTCACATTCGGTCAAGCCCTTGACGATATTTATGTACATATGCGCAAAGTTGTCTATCGTCTGTTCAAGATAAAGGTCTTTTCTGTACTCGAAAGACAGCGTGTAGCTGCCGCCCTGCTTGAAAACATCAAGTGACAGCTTCGCCATAGCATCACCTGTCTTGTGCATACGCCGTGTTATCGTCTTTTCTCCGAAGTCAACTCCTGCGAACATCTCACCCTGATACACGAAAAGTATATCCGCGTTCACATTATATTCGCCCGCAAGCCCAACTATCGAAACAAGGTCGTGATCCATACTCTCAAAAAGCGTGTCCTGCACCCTTGAAAGATAGCTGCTCACATCTTCGCCGTCATCTGTTTTTATGCACAGCGGCAGAGTATGCACAAGCATACCGAATGTGTTTTTCAGCTGCGCAAGATGTCTGCCGTTCTCAACTGCGCACAGCAAAGCAAGCTCCTGCCCCGACTGCTTTGCAAGAGCATATGAAAACGCACCGAGGAACAGCGTGTTCTCGGTTATACCGAGCTTTTTGCAGACCTCTCCTATCCTTGCCGCATCGGTAAACCTGCCTATATCGTATCTGATGATGCCGCCGTTTTTTTCGGGCACATCGGCTATCTCATCGGCAATTATGTTTGAATCGACCTCAACGCCCGAAAGCATATCCTCAAAGAACTTCCTGCACTCGTCAAGCCTGCTGCTTTTTTTCATCTTCTGCTCGTAGGTGCTTATCATAAAGCTGTTGACGATCTCCCTTTGCGGCTGCTTGCCGCTGTATATAAGCGCAAGGTTTTTCACGAACAGCGCTTCGGATGTTCCGTCCGTGATGATGTGATGAATGTCACTGAAATACACCACGCCCGCAGGTGTTTCGTACACAGCAAACCTGAACAGCGGACCGTTTTCAAGATCAAACGGCTTTACAAATTCACGGCACAGCTGCTCAATGTCTGTCTGCTGCGTTTTTATCACAGCGACATCTATCTGCATATCTCTCACAGGTACTATACAAGGCTCGCCGCTGACTACCCTTGCGCAGACCTTCATAAACGGATAAAGCTCCGCAGTCTGCTTTACAGCATCGGCAAGCTTGTGAGCATCTATGCCCATACCCTTTTCAAAGAACATACTTGCAGGGTTGTTGTATTCAAGGCTGCCGCGGTCTTGCACTACTGCAAGATAGATCCCCAGCTGCGGATCGGTCATCGGATAAGCATCCCTATGCTCGTACTCGAAGTGTATATTCTGTTCTTTGCAAAGACACTTTGCTATCTCGCACGGAGTTCGCTTTTCAAATATCTGCTTTGCTGTTACACTGTAACCGTGCAGCTGCTCCTGAAGCATAACGCTCTTTATAGAGTCGCCGCCAAGCGCAAAAAAGTCATCGTCCACGCCGACTCTCTCCAGCCCGAGCAGCCTTTCAAAAGCCTTGCAGACAAGCTTTTCCTCATCGCTCTGCGCAGCTCTGTATTCTATCGCAAAATCCTCGGGCTTTGGCTGCGCAAGTGCATTTCTGTCCAGCTTGCCGTTTGGTGTCAGCGGGAATTCATCGACCCTGACGATAAATCTCGGTATCATATACGACGGCAGCGACCTTGCAAGCTCCTCTCTTATCTGCCTGTCAGAAAGCCTTTGCTTCGCCGTATAGTATCCGCAGATGTAGGTCTGTCCGTTGTCGTCGGTAAAGCTCTTGACTACGGCGTTGGTTACACCCTCGACTTTTGAAAGGACTACCTCGACCTCGCCCATTTCCACGCGCTGACCGTTGACCTTTACCATCCAGTCCTTGCGGTTTACATAGATGATATTTCCGTTTTCGTCTTTTTTAGCGATGTCGCCCGTGTGCAGCAGCCTTTTGTCCGTGTCATCTTCGCTGAACGGGTTATCGGTAAACACCTTTGCAGTAAGCTCGGGCAGATTGATGTATCCCCTTGCCATCGTTCCGCTTATGCAAAGCTCGCCCTCCTCGCCGTCTGCGGCCTGCCTGCCGCTGCTGTCCACAATATATGCCTTATAGCCTGCCAGCGGCTTTCCTATCGGGGTGTTGTCGTATGCCTTATCAAGCTCGAATGTGAGCGCAATACTTAGCAGCTCGCTCAGTCCGTAGGCGTTCTTTATTGCAGCATATGGGCTGTATACACCGCTTATACGCTCTCCGCCGCTGTTTATAAGCCGCAGGGTGCTTTTTCTGACGGGCAGCCTTTTAAGCAGCTGCGGACTGATAACAGAAGATGTTATCCCGTGAGCGTCAATGTATTCATCAATAAAAGCAATATCCTTCCTTTGTTCATCAGTCAGAATGTGTATCTGCGCGCCTGCCCACAGGCTCGTCATTATATCGCACGAGGATATTGCAAAGCTGAACGGAGTGACGCTCATTTGTACATCATCAGCGCCGCAGCCGACCTCAAGCTGCCTTACAACAGTGCTTGTAAACGAAAAATGGTCGTGTATGATGCCCTTGGGCTTGCCCGTCGAACCCGAGGTGTAGATAGCGACCGCCGCGTCCTGCATAGATATCTCGGGCAGAGCCTGCGGCAGCTGCTCGTCGCCTATCCCGTCAAGAAAATCATCATCAATGATAAGATCAGCACCGCTGTCCTTTTTGATATACTCTACCCTGTCCTTTGGGTACGCTGCCGACAAAGGCGAATACGCCGCACCCGATTTCAGCACGCCGATGATCGCGGCTATGTACATATTGCTGCGCCTTAGAACGATAGGATATATCTTTTCTTTTTCAGCACCGTTTCTTATCAGCCTTGCAGCTATTTTTGAGCTGAGCTCGTCGAGCTGACGGTATGTAAGCCTGTCATCACCGCAAACAAGAGCAGTCTTGTCAGGCGTTTTGCCAACTACATATTCAAACCTGCGGACAAAGTTTTCCATAGTGAAACTCCTTTTCTATTTATAATATCTTAATAATTATATCACAAAAAATCTCTGTTTTCAATAGCTGCGCACCATAAGATTGCACACATTTCCACAAAAAAAGCACCCGCCTTTCAGCGAGTGCCGATAATATTCGCAAAACCTTTGCACATCACAGCTTCCACCCTTTTCAGACTATATCCAGGTAATCAGCAAATCCCGTGATGTTAAAGATCTCCATGACCTTATTATTGACGTTTCTGATCGTAAAGCTGCCGCCATTTTCTGTCAGCTGATCGTTAGCGTTGAGTATCGAGCGAAGCGCCGCAGAGCTTACATACTCCACATCTTTCATATCAAGCAGCAGCTTACTGCTTTTTCTGCATCAGTTTTGTGATCTCCCCGTCAAATTCAGCAACAGTAACATGGTCGATCTTTCCGCTCGGAGCAACAACATTCACTCCGTTTTCTTCATAAACACTTATCTGCATTTCATTTATCATCCTTGTTATTGTTTGATGCCCATTTATCCGATCATTCGCCTGAAATGATGATGCCTGCGGACTTGCTCATCACTCATCCGCCTGAAACGATTTTTCTATCGTGAGAACGTTCTGACCGTTTTCATATCTGTAGCTAACGCTGTCCATAAGACTGCGCACAATATAGATGCCAAGGCCGCCCGGCTCACGCTCGCTCAGCGGAGCAGATACCTCGGGTTCCTGCACGCTGAAAGGGTCAAAGGGTGCGCCGTCATCTATGAAAACGATCCTTATCGTGTTTTCGCACACGCAGGTCCTGATCTGTATGTTTCCGCCGCTTTCGTAAGCATAGGATTCTATGTTTGCAAGTATTTCCGACGACGCGGTGACAATGCGGTAGGTGTTGCGTGCATCGCAGCCGTACTGTGTGCAGCGCTGCTCGATGTAGTCGATAACGCCGTCAAAGCTTTGCAGCGTGAGAAAGAAATCCTTTTCATCATACTGCGCCGCACTTATATCGTGGGAGAGTTCTTTATCTGTCATATTCATTGTTTTCTCCGTTAGTATCAACCCGTTGCGTTCGCTGCGCTGAAACCGGGTTTACGCTTATTGATAAGGATACTGTTATACAACTTCCTGTTTTTAATAACTGATAAGTTCAGAATTATAAAGTAATTATACACCATTATTAAAACGATGTCAATAAGAAAAACATTTTGTACCAATTCACACAGCAGCACAAATGCACGGCAGCAGTTCACACCACCGCACAGCTTATCCTGCCCGCTTACAGCGCGCGCACAAAGCATCTAACCGTCTTAAAAAAAAACGGAGCTCGCTTTCCAGCGAACACCGTTCAATAATATTATTTCTTTTTACAAAAGACTTCCCGCGACAAATCAGTATTTGCCGGGGGATATTCGGTGAATAATCGGGCTGGAACTCTTTTGGAGAAGAGTTCCCCCCGTACCCCCCTCAGAAACCTTTTATTGCTTTTTCGCCATTTGGGGACACGTCC
>CADAEJ010000076.1 GCA_902786965.1 uncultured Ruminococcus sp.
CACGTCTGAATCAGTCTTTTTGATCCCGCATTTCGCAAGTATCGCCGTAAGTCCGGCAAAGAGCGCGGACAAAGCCGCCATGATCAGCCACATATCTTCTCCCCTTATTCATTGTCATATACTCTGGTAATTCTCGTCCATCAATTATCTCTAAGAGAAATTCTGATTTGTGCGAGCATTCTCGCACATTGATTATATTAACTATTATACCATAATCAGCCCCGATTTTCAATCCACAATACGAAAAAAAACGGGAGCGACCCTGAGCGAGTTGTTCCCGGGGAAGAAAGAGTCAGACACAAAAACTTTGTCCCTGCGATCATCGACAAGGTGACCTTCAACAAGATGCAGGCTATCATAGAGCGCAAAACGTGACATAGTATGGTGACGAAAAGGTATAAGAAAGGCTGGTGCAGATCAAACTGCATCAGCCTCACTTTTTTATGCGGGTGCAACCGCTCTGTGAACGCCCGCAACTTGGACCTGCTCTCCTATCGAAATGGGTGATTTCAGGCATGGAGAGATGTAATATCGACTTCTCTTCAAGTTTACATAAGAAAAACTTATCTAATTTGCCCGAAATCCAGATTGATTTATTTGAAAAGCTATGATAAACTATAATTACCAAATAAATCACGGAGGTAACACTTATGGCTAACATTCTTATCGTTTACTATTCACGCAAGGGCGAAAACTACTGGAACGGCGGTCTTAAAACCATCGCAAAGGGCAACACCGAGCGTGTGGCTGAGTTCATTCAGAATGCAGTGGGCGGTGATCTGTTTGAGGTCGATACGGTCAAGCCCTATTCCGAGAGCTATATGACCTGCATCGAGGAGGCAAAGCAGGAGCTTCGTGCAAAGGCTCGTCCTGAGATCAAGGCTTATCCCGAAAACTTTGAGGACTACGACACTATCTTTGTGGGCTATCCTAACTGGTGGGGAACGATGCCAATGTGTATGTTCACACTGCTTGAAAAGTATGATCTGGCAGGCAAGACGATCATACCGTTCTGCACCAACGAGGGCAGCGGTATGGGTTCAAGCGAGCTTGACCTGAAAAATCTCTGTAAGGGCGCAGCAGTCAAGGCCGGGCTTTCTGTTCACGGTGCAGAAGCCGCCGAGAGCGAAAGCAAAGTAGCAGTGTGGGCGAAGAAATCTGTCTAAGGAGGAACTATTATGAATTACATTACTTTGAATGACGGCAACAAGATCCCAGCGGTAGGTTTCGGCGTGTTCATGATCCCTGCCGACGGCTCGACATACAAGGCAGTGCTTGAAGCGCTGAAGGTCGGCTACCGCCACATTGACACGGCTGCCGCATATTTCAACGAAGCGGAAGTCGGCAAGGCTGTCCGTGACAGCGGTATCCCTCGTGAGGAGATCTTTGTCACGAGCAAGCTGTGGCTTCAGGACTACGGCTATGAAGCAGCAAAGAAAGGCATTGATGCGTCGCTTTCCAAGCTGGGTCTTGACTATATCGACCTCTATCTGCTCCACCAGCCTTATGGCGATGTGGCAGGTGCGTGGAAGGCACTTGAAGAAGCAAAGGCTGAGGGCAAGATCAAGTCTATCGGTGTCAGCAATATGACACCGAAACTCTACACCGAGCTGACGGCTGATTTTGCCACAAAGCCTGCGGTAAATCAGGTGGAATGCAATCCGCTTTTCCAGCAGAAGGCTCTGCGAGAGGTGCTTGCAAAAGACGATGTGAAGCTCGAAGCGTGGTATCCCCTCGGTCACGGTGATAAGTCTTTGCTTGAAAACCCGTCGATCACAGCACTCGCTGAAAAGTACGGCAAGAACGCAGGACAGATCATTCTGCGATTTGAGGTGCAGGAAGGCTTTATCGTTCTGCCGAAGTCCACAAATCCCGAACGTATCAAAGGAAACATTGACATTTTTGACTTTGAACTGACTTCTGAGGAAATGGATACTATCCGTGCGCTCGATACAGGCAAGGGTTCCCACGATCCCGAAGCTCCGGGTGTTGGCGAAATGCTGCTGAACAATTACAAAATTCATGACTGACGGTGATACTATGACCGATAAGGAACAGATCATACAGCTCTACAAAGAGATGTACACTGCAATGGTGAACAAGGACAAAGCAGAGCTTGAACGTGTCCATGATGACAGCTTTGTGCTTGTCCACATGACAGGTATGCGCCAGCCGAAAGAGGTCTACATAAGCTCGATCATGGACGGTACGCTGAATTATTACTCTGCCGAACATGAAAATATGCAGGCGGAGATCAATGGTGATACTGCCGTGCTGACAGGCAGGAGCAAAGTTACGGCTGCGGTATTCGGAGGCGGGAAGCATACCTGGCGGTTACAACTTCGGTTTCAGCTTGTGAAGAAAAACAGCGAGTGGCACTTTGCACTTGCGAGCGCCTCGACCTATTGAGGTGATATGATGCTAAAACAGATACGCTATTTTCAGTCGGTGGTGCGGCTTGGCAGCTTCACAGCTGCCGCAGAGGAGCATTTTATTTCGCAGTCTGCGATCTCACAGCAAATAAAGGCTCTTGAAAAGATCGCAGGTCCCAACAGCAACGCTTCGGTAATTCCGGCGGCTAAGGGTCCGAAGATCACTCCGCCTATCAAGGACGACAAATAAGCCTTGATACATAATAACGGATACACAGGCTTCTCTGTTTTCACGGAGAAGCTTTTTATTTATATTACGATAGTTAAAACAATAGATTTATTATTTTTGTTTTTAATATTAAATAGTTGACTTTTAGAAACAAAAGTGATATAATGATGTCGGGCAAATACTCTCAAAAAAATGCCGATGTTGTAAAAACATGGGCGTTAATAACAGAATCAGGAGGAGAAAAAGATGACGATCAAAAAAAGGCTGGTCGCAGTGGCAGCGGCTACGATGCTTGCAGTTTCAGTCTTTCCGCTTTCCGCTTTTGCCGACAAGGAAGCGAAATACGAAAAAAGGGAAGTTACTGCTTACAAGTACAGCATGGATAAGAGCGAAAAAATGCAATGCCTGTTCTTGAATGATCTGCCGGACGTTCCGTATGTAGATGTTGAGGCTTACCTTGACAGTATATACACAAAGGATTTTACTACCTCGGCAGACGGTGATGTTTACACCGTAAGCGGAAACGGCATGACCATTGTTGCGGATACAGCTAAGGAAACGCTCACTATCAACGGATTTGATTCAAACTTCCAGTTGAATATACTTGAGCTTGAAAAAAAGGAAGATAATCCTGAATACGTCACTGAGCCGGAGGCATCCATAGACGGTACAGAAAAGCCGGTTTCCATTGATTATTCAAAGTACAAGATCGACCTTATAGGTGACGACGGAAAGCTGTATTTACCATTGACATCAATTTCAAATATTTTTGACTGCGTATACCGTCTGGCTGAATATATAAACGGCAATCTGTACTTTACATCGGTTATGTCACGGTCAGGTACGGGAAGCGGATACTATGACCGTTCACCGATCTATTTGAAAAAAGAGCGTTCACAGGCAATGATAGATTATACCTACAATGAGCTGTGCGTGTATATGGATTATTTCTTCGGCAAACCGTCCAAGGCTATAATCTCAAAGGCTATTGCGGAAAAAGGGTTCGATAAGGCACTTGATGATGATTATCCTGAGATAAAGCAGCTGCTTTTGTCAAAGAGCCGTGCTGATTTCCATCTTGGTACGCTTTTGCTGGACGATGCAACCGATGACGGCGGACATACGGCAATGTATTATGGCATATTCGGAGATTTGCAGATATTCCCTGAAGACCAGAAGGATAATCTGATCGGGGAGTATATTGTTCGGATACAGGAATCGTTAAAGGCGCAGGAGCAGATCGCAAAAATGAAGACGCCTGACAACACTCGGGATAGGGTCCAGGCTGCAAGAGAAGAAAAGCTGAAAAATGCCACAAAGGTAAAGGAATGGCCTGAGGACGGAGTAGCTCTTTACGTTAACGGTAAAACGGCACTGTTCCAATTTGCCGGCTTTATACATCCTGTTGTTGATGATTTCGTATGGTCGCTGGATTACGCTTCTAAAAACGGCGTAAAGAATTTTGTTATAGATGTAGCTGCTAACGGAGGCGGAGAAGAAACGATCGCACACTTTATTAATGCTATGATGGCTAACAAGCAGAAAAACAACAATGCGGTCGTTACAAAAATGCATAGTGCGCCAACCGGCAACACCATCAACACTAAATATGTATTGGACCTTGACCACAACGGTACGATAGACGATAAGGACAAGAGCGTATACTATGATTTCAACTATGCTATACTTACGTCTAAATCATCTTTCTCAAGCGCAAATATGCTGCCATGTCTGGCAAAGGATAATGGCATACTGATCCTGGGCGAAACATCAGGCGGAGGAACTTGTATGGGAAGTCAGCATCGTTACGCTGACAGTGTTTACTTTGCAGCTGCGGGACTTTACACTATGAATCGCAAGGATGGCACGGATCTGGACGCCGGCGCAGCGGTTGATTTTGACCTCACGGCAAAGAATGCAGACGGAACCACAAGCTACCTGGGATTTTATGATTTTGCAAAGCTGGAGGAGTGCATCGACAAGTTCTACGGCGTTACACAGGAAGCTGCTCCCGAGGAAACTCCTCAGCAGGCAAAGGTAGAGCCTGCAAAGGCAGTTGTTGACAAGGATGCTGCTCCGCCGACAGGTCATGTTGGTGACACTATAACAGCTGCGGTACTTCTGATAGCTGTTGGTTCACTGGCTGTCAAGAAAAAAGACATGGATTAAATCTATACCGGAAAAACTTATTGACAACGGTAACAAGCCCTGCCCGGACCTATTTTGAAATGCTCCCCTTTTGTTAGACAATGTGGTATAATAGAAATATACCAATTATGAATCTAACGAAAGGGGGCATTTTTATGCCCTTTTCAAAATCCCCCATAACGATTTCACGATAAGAAAAGCTTTGTGGCGCACTAAGGTTCATGTGCGCTGCTAATGTATTTACCCGTACTTTTAAGTGAAATATACCGAGTTAATATTAAAATTCCGTAAATACTGAATGCAATTCATTGACTTCAATTCAGTTTTGTGATAGACTGTTCTCAAGATAAAATATCAGGAGGTGGGAACACTGGAGAAAAAAGTTAAGATCAGGCAGGTAAGAGCAGCTGAAACTCGAAAAAGAATAGTTTCGGCAGCAAAAAAACTTATCACGGAAAACGGCTTTGAGAACGTATCCATCGAGGATATTGCCAAACAAGCCGAGGTATCGACAGGCTCGTTTTATACCTATTTCAAAAAGAAAGAGGATATTATCGAGGAGCTGAATCAGTCGAACTTCTATCGCCTTGCGGAGATAACCAATGAGATGACGGACAAGGATCTTGATGAACGGCTGAAATACTACTGCCGTGAATTTCTGGGGGAAATAGAGCGTGTCGGGATAGAGATCTGCAGGCAGTGGATACGCAACAATATCGCTCCCGTCAGGATAGTTATCTCGGGCAAGGAGACCACGAAGTATGACCACGATCACCTTGCGATGAGGTCACTGATAGAGGAAGGTGTGAGCAGAGGCGAGCTTACAGAGAATGTTCCCGCTGACGAACTTGCACTTTTTATCAACACACAGCTTTACGGACTTATGGTCGCTTGGTGCATGAGCGATGCTTCTGTGATTGGCTCGGAGAAAACCGATGTTTTTTTTGATACCATTTTGAGACCGGCACTTTTGCCGTACAAATTATGATTTAACAGGAGGTACAGCATGAAAGATTTTGTATTCAGCAACACAACAAAGGTTTATTTCGGCAAGGATCAGCTCCATCATCTGAGTGAGGAGATCGCTAAGTTCGGCAAGAAAGTCCTGCTGGTTTACGGCGGTGGCTCTATCAAAAGGATCGGCTTGTACGATAAGGTGATGGCTGAACTGAAAAAGGCTGATATGACGGTGTTTGAGCTTGGCGGCGTTGAGCCTAATCCGCACCACACTACCGTCAACAAAGGTGCTGCGCTTTGCAAAAAGGAAGGCATTGATGTACTTCTCGCAGTCGGCGGCGGCTCGACGATCGACGCAACAAAGGCTATGGCTGCAACTGCAAAATACGAGGGGGACGATTGCTGGGACATCATCACAGGCAAGGCTTTCGTGCCCGACAATCTGCCAATCGTATCGGTGCTTACCCTTTCGGCAACGGGTTCCGAAATGGACATCGGCGGTGTTATCAGCAATGTTGAGCTTAATGAAAAGCAGCCGATTTTCGGACCGACATTAAGACCGAATGTTTCCTTCCTTGATCCTACAAATACATTCAGCGTCAATGCTTACCAAACCGCAAGCGGAAGTGCGGATATTATGGCGCATGTTTTTGATGTGGCATATTTCTCCGATCAGGAAGAAATGGATATGCTCACCCGTATGCAGGAGGAGGTGCTGAAAACGGTTGTCAAGTACGCACCTGTCTCTATCGAAAAGCCCGATGATTACGAAGCACGTTCCAATCTGATGTGGGCATCGAGCTGGGCGCTCAACGGTTTCTTGTTCAGCGGCGTTTCTCAGGACGCTATCGCTCACATGATCGAGCACGAGCTTTCCGCTTTCTACAATATAACCCATGGTCACGGACTTGCTATCGTTATTCCGAGATGGCTGACCTATATCCTCAGCGAAAAGACAGCACCGAAGATCAAGCGTTTCGGTGTGAATGTCCTCGGTGTAGATGCGTCACTTTCCGATATGGACGGTGCAAAGGCTGCGATCAAGGCACTGGAAAAATTCTACTTTGAGACACTCGGACTTCAGAGCCGACTGAGCGACCTGGGCATTGACGATAAGAATTTCGCTCTCATGGCAAAGAAAGCCTGCGGCGCAAAGGGCAAGCTGGTCGGATTTACAACGCTCACCCCTGCCGATGTTGAGGAGATATTCAAGATGTGCCTGTAATTTCTTAAAAAAACGAGGTGAGTTTGAAATGATCTGTGAAGAGGAAATGGTAGATCTGCGAATCGCTGATCCGAAAAGCATTGAAGAAGGCAAAAGACTGGCGCAGCTTGCTTTGATACAGTAGGCGGAACGCTTGTATTTCATGCCGAAGATATCGGATTCCGATCTGCGAATGCTTGTGCAAAAGGTGCTTGTGCATCAAAACGAGGACAAGAGCCTTGATGTGCAGTTTATATTCAACGGTGCATTCGAGCAGAGCGTGACAAAGTATGATGACGAACAGGTGACGAACAGGTGTAAAAAAGCAAGGCTGGTGCAATCAGATTGCATCAGCCTATGTTATTTACTATTTAGTTTTGCTGCGTTTATTTATTTGTTTTGTTTGATCCATTCCAGCATATATGACAGCGATAATGCTAATGGTTCGAGTTAAATCATTTACATTGTAATAGACATAATAATTCTTTACGATAAGCTTTCTGATTTTTTCACTGCCCCAAGGTTCTTCATCTATGACCTTATTACGTTTTGGAAAAACA
>CADAEJ010000077.1 GCA_902786965.1 uncultured Ruminococcus sp.
GTCTGCGGACGGCGGCAAGGGCTCTGCCCTTGACCCGCCAGCCTTTTTTACGAGAAAAGGCTGGACCGAAAAACCTGTCTTGTCTTTGGCAAGCCCTTAAAGGTCGTGCAGACCCACAAACTCGGATTTACCGCGGTTTGCACAACACGGCTCTACTCTTGTACAGCTATCACAAAGTGAAAGCCCGGAGCGGCACGAAAGCCGCTGCCTGCTCAAACCTATATGCGACGGACAAGCGCGCCGCAGCGGCGGCACAACACAAAAGAGATACAACAATTGCAGAGCTTTGTGTAGTATAAACTACACATTACCCGTGTGGTGTAGTTTAAACTACACAACAGCGAGATACTGTCTATTGTAAACGGCGTAAAAAGGTGCTAATATATAGTCAAGGAAAACAAAAGAAAACAATAGAACAAAAGAAAGAAGAAACACAAAACAAAGATAAAAGAGAGGACAGCAAAATGAAAATTGCAGCTATAGTTTTTGGTGCGACATATGCAGTGTTCGTGACCAAGGCGGCATTGACAAAAGCATAAGATTTACCATAATAAATACTTCCCCAAAACACACATTTCTCAATGCGAAAGGAGACGGTAACAAATGACTGGTCGGAACGCAGACGCCGACCTTAAAATAATAGAGCTGCATTCTCCCCCAAAATTTTTTCATTAACACAACCCTATTACACACCCTTTCTACAAGCCGTGCAGACGATTTACTGCACGGTAATTTTTTATTTGGAAATTTATTAAAATTAAAACAATTTATTTATTATTTTGTGAATAAATCGTTGACAGAATATGCGAACTATGGTATAATCTAAATAAAGTTCGGGTCATTTATTCCTGTAAGCAGCTAAACGCTTCCTGCTTGTCAAAAAGGAAGGTGAAAAAATGAATGATGATAAAACGCTGCGGTTTTACGAGCTTTTTGAAAAGCTTGCCAGCGCAACGCAGATAGTAAATCAAAAGCCCGATATACCGCTTGTGGAGTCGCTGCTCAACGAGATATCCGCGATGCTGCGTCTTTCAAAGGGCGTGACGAGGATATACCGCAATCCTGCGCAGGAGGAGCGCGACGAGGGCGAAACGATGATAAGCTATGACACGGGCATACAGGGTGTCCCCGTGCATACGGTGCGTTTTGTCACAAACCTTATGTCGATAGCGACGATGACGGTGTATATGTCGCCCGATGAGCCGCCGCTGAGCGAGACGGAGCTTTCAAGGGTGGATCTTACGATGCGTACCGCGCTGACGTTCATCAGCCGCAATCGCTTGCAGGTGATCGCAGAGGAGCTTGCCTTCTTTGACGATATGGGCTATCGCAACATACGCAGTTTTTTCAACTATATCACGTGGAATGCACAGCCGGGCAAGCTTGATGGAATGGTCTCGCTCAATTACAACCTGCGGCATTTTTCGCTCGTCAACGAGGAGATCGGGCACGATCTTGGCGATAAGGTCATGCGCGCCCATTACGAGGGGGTCACGCAGATTTGCGGAAAGCGCGGCATAGTATCACGTCTTGGCGGCGACAGCTTTGTTTGCTTTTGTGAGCAGCGCTGTTTGCAAGAGCTGCTTGAATATCTGAACGAGTCAGCCGTTGTGTACAGCGAGCAGGGCGACAGCCTCACCGTAAGTGCGCGGGCAGGTGTATTTGTGGTGCCCGATGGCTTTGAGGTGCATGATATAAACGACATAATGGGCAAGATAATGCAGGCGTACAAGATAGCACGCGGCGGTGAAAAGGGACATATCGTTTACTACGATGACGAGCTTATTGCCGACAGAGAGCGCGCAAAGCGCATAGCACAGCGCTTCCCCGATGCGCTCAAAAACGGCGAGTTCAAGGTCTTTTATCAGCCGAAGGTCAACACCGTCACGGGCGAGATATGCGGCGGCGAGGCGCTTTCACGCTGGTTCAGGAAGGGCAGGATAATTCCTCCCTCGGATTTTATCAGCGTGCTGGAGGAGTCCAGCGACATCTGCAAGCTTGACTTTTATGTGCTTGAAACGGTCTGCGCAAATATCCGCAAATGGCTTGACGAGGGCAGAAATGTCGTGCGTATATCGGTCAACCTGTCGCGCAGGCATATGCTGAACGACCGATTGCTTGAAAGGATAATCGGCATTATAGAAAAGTACCGCGTGCCGCACAAGTATATCGAGATAGAGCTTACCGAAACCACCACCGATGTCGAGTTCAGGGACCTGCAGCGCGTTGTGTGCGGCTTGCAGGCGCAGAACATCTACACCTCTGTCGATGATTTCGGAATGGGATATTCCTCGCTGAACCTTATCCGCGTTATCCCGTGGAACGTGTTGAAGGTAGACCGCTGCTTTCTGCCGCTTGATGACGAGGAAAGCACCAGCGTAAGAAGCATAATGTTCCGTCACGTTGTGGCGATGACAAAGGAAATGGGGCTTGAATGTATCGTCGAGGGCGTTGAGACTCCCGCACAGCTCAACGTACTTAAAGAGAACAGCTGCGAGCAGGCGCAGGGCTTTTTGTTTGACCGCCCTCTGCCTGTTGAGGAGTTTGAAAAGCGCCTTGATATGCAAAGATACCCGATAGATTTTTGAAACCACAGACTTATAAAAAGAAGATCTCCCTGTGCATTGTTTGCACAAGGAGATCTTTTATGCCCTTTTTATTTAACAAACAGCGCTTTGATACAAGCGTTGCCGGGTGCAAAATCAGTCTCTAAAACTGTCTTTGCATCAGCGTCGGAAAGGTCCTTCCAGGTGCCGCCGGCGAACACGAACGACTGACCCTTTTCTGATACGGTCTTGTACATACCGTCGCCATTTTCGATAGATTCACCCTCAACAGGCGCACCCTTTTCGTATGTCACAACTACCGCAAAATCGCTGACCTCAACGGGCTTGGTAAGCTCTACCGTGTGGTAGCCGTGGTAGTCAAGCACAGCGTCCTGCGTGTACAGCACGTTCTTGAAATCAGCAGACATAATTTCTATCTTGATGCCTTGCTTGTCAAAATCGTTGAAAGTGCCGACAGCCGCCAGCTTGCCGGCGTTGTGGAAAACATTTGCGACCTTTGTGGAGTCGCCCGTCTTAACATATCTGTCCATTTCGTTGCCTGCGTCATAGCTCAGCACCTGCGAATACTTATCGCTGACGGTATGGCTGATCGTATAACCAAACGGTGAGTCATATGAAATATAGTAAAAGTGGCTTCCGATATTGGAGTTGTAGGCTATCCACGCACCGTCCTGTTTAGCGGGATCTGCGAAATAATCTTTTGGAAAATGGTCGTCCCAGCCGATAAGAGTCAGGTCGTGGTCATATGAGTCAGGTTCTGCGTAGTTTACGGTCAGGTATTTTCCGAAATATTTTCTTCCAACATTCTTATCACACACCTCAGCCGCAATGCCGCCTCTTGTTTTTATAGCGTTTTTGATAGCCTCACGGTCAGCCGGGTCGATTATAACCGAGCCCTCCAGCGTGATGCCGTCCTTATAGCCTCTTGAAAGGGTATCCGTGATCATCCACTGCCAGCCGCCTAATTCGCCTTTATCGACACCGCTGTTTACGAAAAAGCCCTCCTGCTTGTCGTCGCGGTAAATGGCATCGAGCATATCGTATATCTCCATTTTCAGCTCTTTGCCGGTCTGCTTTTCGTAGCTTGTCTGCATACTTGCCCGACCTGCATACAGCCAGCAGGTGCCTGCCTGCTGAGTTTTCATCTCAAAGAGTTTAAGCTCATCCATTAAGTTGTAGTAGCCGTCTGTGCCGCGTTCATAATCATACACCACAGCCGCCGCTGATGACGAGTCCGCCGCAGATGACGAGCTGTCTGCCGCCGACGAGGACTCAGCCTGCGATGATGAAATCGATGGATCAGCCGCCGAGCTTAGCTTATCGCCCGCACTTGAATCGCCGCAGCCGTTCATAACCGCAAGCGAAAGCGCAAGCAGGAACGCTGAAAGCTGTTTTTTGATCTTCATACTGTTACCCCTTTTCTATTTTTAACCCAGTATACAACATAGCAACAACCGTGTCAACAAAACTTTTGTAAACATTATTGACGAAAGTAAATCAATGTGCTATATTATTTACAGAAGGGGAGCGAGTAAAATGCTTCAGATAAAGAACATCTCAAAAGAATACAAAACAGGCTCGCTTGTGCAGAAGGCACTTGACGGAGTGAGCATCGACCTGCGCGACAGCGAGTTCGTTGCGGTGCTCGGTCCCTCGGGCAGCGGCAAGACCACGCTTCTGAACATCATCGGCGGACTTGACAGATACGACAAGGGCGAGCTCATCATAAATTCCATCTCAACCAAAAAGTATAAGGATAAGGACTGGGACGCATACCGCAACCACGCTATCGGATTTGTTTTCCAAAGCTACAATCTTATACAGCACCAGAGCCTGCTTGCAAATGTCGAGCTTGCGCTGACCATCGGCGGACTTTCGCGCAGCGAGCGTAAAAAGCGTGCGAAAAAAGCGCTTGAAGATGTCGGGCTTGCAGAGCATATCCACAAGCGCCCCAATCAGCTTTCGGGCGGGCAGATGCAGCGTGTGGCAATCGCGCGCGCACTTGTCAACGACCCCGATATACTGCTTGCAGACGAGCCAACGGGCGCGCTTGACTCGCAAACGTCGATACAGGTAATGGAGCTTTTAAAGCAGGTCGCAAAGGACAGGCTCGTGGTTATGGTAACGCACAACCCAGAGCTTGCGGACGAGTATGCGACAAGGATAATCAGGCTCAAGGACGGCAAGATAACCGATGATACCGACCCGTTCACCGCAAAGGATGTGCAGGCGGAGAAACAGGGCAGTCTTGGCAAGGCTAAAATGAGCTTTCTCACCTCGCTTGCGCTTAGCTTCAACAATCTGCGCACCAAAAAGGGCAGAACGATAATGACCTCCTTTGCAGGCTCGATAGGCATTATCGGCATCGCGCTGATACTTGCGCTGTCAACGGGAGTTAATGCGTACATCTACCAAAAGCAGAAGGAAACGATGCTTTCCTACCCGATATCCATAACCACGAAGGCTATGGATATGACCGCTATGATAAGCAGGCGCAGCAATTCCAACAAGGACGAAGAAAAGCAGGACGGCGCGGTGTATGCGAGCTACTCAAAGCTTGAACGAAGGCGCATACGCCGGTCAAGCATTATGGATAACGACCTGACATCTTTCAAGAAATATCTTGATGACCCCAATAGTGAGATACAAAAGTATCTCGGCGAAAACGGAGTGGTCTATGCGTATGACCTCAACTTTGAGGTGTTCAGCCGCGACAGCAAGCAGCGCCTTGTAAACAGCAACGCCGACCCCGACAAGATAGGCGAATCACGCGGCGGAAAGAAAAGCAGCAGTTCATCATCAATACTTGCCTCGCTCGGCGCAAGCACAGGCTCGGGCGCGGATAACTTCAGCGAGATAATGAAAGGCGTCGGCGATGACGCGATAAGCAGCGTTATGCTTGATAACTATGACGTTGTTTACGGCGAATGGTGCAGCGCATATGACGAGGTCGTGCTGGTGCTTGACTCAAACAGCTCGGTATCAGCCGAGGCGCTTTACCAGCTTGGCATAATCACCGCCGAGGAGTACTCCGGCATCGCCGACAAGATAGGCAAGGGAAAGAGCGTTGACAAAATGACTTTCTCTTACGAGGACGTTTGCGGCAAGACCTTTTACATCGTGCCTGCCTGTGACAGATACGAAAAAGGCGCAGACGGCAGGTTCTCGCTTGTAAGCGAGCTTGACGAGAAAAAGCTGCTGCAAAGCGCGATACCTGTCAAGATAACAGGCATCGTCAAGGAACACGAGAACGTCAAGGTCGGCATTGATACTGCCATAGGCTACACCTACGCGCTGACACACTACGTTATCGAGCATACCGACGAAAGCGAGGTCGTCAAGGCGCAGGAGGCATCAAAGGATACCAACGTGCTTACGGGTATGAAGTTTGATGCTGCGGACGAAAGCGCAAAGCTCGCAGACGCGCGCAAGTACATAGCATCTCTCGGCATCAGCGAAAAAGCTGGGCTGTATAAGCTTGCTATGTATTCAGGCGGTATTGACGGCAGCGATAATCAGGACGAGGCTACTATGGCAAAGCTGATTGACGAGTGGGCAGCTTCGGATATCAGCAAGCCGTTCCTTATACAGATATATGATAAATACATCGCAGGCGCGACCTACAACGACAATATGGATAACTTCGGCAAGGTCAGCCTCGATGCCCCGTCAGCTATCAATATTTACAGCGACAGCTTTGAGGACAAGGACAAGATAAACGAGTGCATCGAAGACTACAACGCCTCCGTCCCCACCGATAAGATGATAACCTATACCGACTACGTTGCGCTGATAACCGAGTCGATAACCTCAATGGTCAACGCGATAACCTATGTGCTTATCGCATTCGTTGCGGTGTCGCTGGTCGTTTCAAGCATAATGATAGGCATAATCACGCATATCTCGGTGCTTGAACGTACAAAGGAGATAGGCATACTGCGTGCGCTTGGTGCGTCAAAGCACAATATATCCTCGGTGTTCAATGCCGAAACGTTCATCATCGGCTTCTGCGCGGGCACGATAGGCGTGGTGCTGTCCGAGATATTGATATACCCGATAAACTCGCTGATAAAAAAGCTTGCCGACGGTATAGAGGTCACCGCACGGCTGCCGATAAGATACAGCATAATTCTGATACTGATAAGTATGTTTATGACTATGATAGGCGGATTTATCCCCGCAAAACGCGCGGCGAAAAAGGACCCTGTCATCGCCCTGCGAACAGAGTAAACAAAAACGCAAAGTCCGTACCCTTTCAAGAGTACGGACTTTTTGCTATCACAAATCAGCATTTAGCGGTCTGCACTACCTATAAGGACTTGCCAAAGACAAGACAGGTTTTTCGGTCCAGCCTTTTCTCGTAAAAAAGGCTGGCGGGTCAAGGGCAGAGCCCTT
>CADAEJ010000078.1 GCA_902786965.1 uncultured Ruminococcus sp.
GATAACTCGCAACTATCTTGCCAGGGCAACGAACACTCGCTTTGAGGTCATCAACAAGTGGTACAACAACGAGGTCGAGAAGATGGACCTTGACATTCTCGCAAGGATATGCTATGTGCTTGACTGCAAGCCAAGCAGCCTGATAAAATACGAGGATAACAAATAAGGAGTTGCTGCTGCGTGCAACAACTCCGTTTATTTTGCCCTCACGTGCGCAAGGATGCTCTGTATGGCATTTTATCAGCAGAAAAGAGAAATTACCCGCCGCAGATACAAAGTCCCGCACAGGCGATTTCTCGGCGCAAAGCGAGACACTCTCTTTTTCTGACTGAACACCTGCTCTCTTTAGTAAGAGTTAAGTAAGATTATAGTTAGTAGTTAAGTAAGTATATAAATAGATATTAAGTAAGATATATAACTCTATATTCTGTTATATATTATATATTCTATTGGGTACTTCTATGGTGTGCCACTGTGACACAGGGGGTATGACACTTTTGGAAATTCAGACCAGTCAATATGATGCAATGTCCATTATGAGATTGGCAAATTCCCTGCTCCCCACTGGGAAATCAAGTTCGATCCATTCCTTGAGCATTCCAAGAGCCCCGTTAGCAATATACACATACCGAAGTCGTGTACGCAATTCGTCATTGCCGCCCTGCGCTATATTGTTAAGATACATTTCGTACAGTTTTTTCAGCATTCTATCGTGAAAACTGCTGCTTTGCGAATCAAGGAGAAGAACCCTGAATGCTGTAACATTGTCACGGATATAATCGAAAAATCTGATATTCAGATGCAAAAACTCCTTGTTCTGCTGTATTCCGGACATATCGTTTATCTGCGGCATATGTTCAAACACATCATTCTCTATTTCTTCCAGCAGAGCAGTGACATCCTCGTAATATGCATAGAATGTTGATCTGTTTACATCAGCGCCTGCGCATATTGCTGTTACAGATACTTTCCCGATTGGCTTGTCCCTCAGCTGCTCAAGCAGCGAGTCCTTGAGCAGTCTTTTTGTCATTTTTGTACGGCGTGACTCTCCCATTTTTCTTTCCTCCAGAAAACTGTTTATAATCAAACACTATGTCGGAATAATAATATCACACTCCGTATGTTCTGTCAAATGCCGATAACTCTTGTGAATTTTTCGTGAAAAACCGACAAAAAAGGTCAAACCGTTGGATTAAAAACAGAACTGCGAAAACTGTTTGTTGAAAAAACAACGGTCTGTTGATATAATGATATCAAGCCAAAATTGATTGGAGGTAATCATTATGACTCTCGATGAACGAATCGAAAAGCATCGCGCAATGGCAGAAAGCTATCACCAGGCATATGTTGCTCTGGCAGTAAAGGACGGCTCTACTTACGACGAGTGGCAGTTCGCTGATGACGCTGTTTACTGGTCACCATATTTCGGAGACAACCTTATCGACCTTAAAACGAACCCAATATCCGTAAGGCAGTCGGCAACGATGGAGGCTTTGAGTTATTCCTCTACATTGCCAGACTGGACTATTCTTGGTTTCAAGTGCTGGCCATCTATCAACGGTTTTGTTATGCAAAGCCACTTCGGCGGGCACGACAGCGACGGCAAACTCTGGGATTTCTACGCATACGGCTTTGTAGAGACCGACACCGACTGCAAAATAGTACGCTGGGAAACGCACGTAAGCCCTGAATACAATGATTTCCTTGATAAGTGTCTCGGTGTACACGGACCATTTAAAAACGGTGCTGATGAATACATGGCTGCCGTTGCAAAGAAAATGAAAGAAGCAGGCATCCCAATTGAGAAAATGTAATCATAATTTCTGCTCCACCAATAACAAGCAGCTCTTCACAAAAGTTTTTTGTAAAGAGCTGTTTTATTTCAAGCAAAACGTATCCTATACACTCCACGGGTGGTCATGTATGTTCCGGGACAACAAAAAGCTCCGCAGATGTCGTATCTACGGAGTTTTCTTTATAAGCTGGTAGTCGGACTCGAACCGACGGCCTGCTCATTACGAATGAGCTGCTCTACCAACTGAGCCATACCAGCATTTTAGCATATTTGATTTTTTCTGACGCTATGTAATTGTCGCTTTAAATACAACACACGACCTGCTCATTACGAATGAGCTGCACTACCAACTGTGCTACACCAGCATATGTATTTATTCAATTTATGCAGCCCAATGTGCGACAGCACCATTACGAATGCGCAGAGCCTGCGAAGCAGGGTTTCTCTACACAACTGAGCTATTCCAGCAACAGATAATATTATACCTTATATGAACCGTTTTGTCAAGCGTTTGGCGACAAAAAAGAGGTGCGTTTTTTCACACCTCTTTGTATTCATCATTCTGCGCAGTGACCCTTGCTCTTTATCACATCAACAACGCTGTCAACATACTTTCTGCAAATCTCCTCGCTCTCTGCCTCGACCATAACTCTTACAAGCGGCTCTGTGCCCGACTCTCTGACGAGTATGCGTCCTGAATTGCCAAGCTCGTCAGCAACAGCCTTGACAGCCTTTTTGACATCGTTATCGTTCTGTGCCTGCGTCTTATCCTTGACCTTGACGTTGACAAGCACCTGCGGGTAGATCGTCAGCGGTGCGGCAAGCTCGCTCATAGGCTTTTCCTTTGCCATCATGACCTCCATCATCTTGAGGCTTGTGAGTATTCCGTCGCCCGTAGATGCGTACTTGGAGAAGATGATATGTCCTGACTGCTCACCGCCGATACGGCAGCCGTTTTGCATCATATACTCATAAACATATTTGTCGCCGACCGCAGTTTTCGCGTAGTCGATACCGCGCTCGTCAAATGCTTTGTAGAGTCCGAAGTTTGACATTACTGTTGTAACGACCGTATTGGTCAGAAGCTTTCCGCGCTCCTTCATATAGCAGCCGTAGATGTACAGAATGTGGTCGCCCGTGATTACATTTCCCTTTTCGTCAACGCACAGGCATCTGTCGGCATCGCCGTCGTATGCAAAGCCGATATCAAGCTTATTGTCGACAACGAATTTCTGCAAGCCCTCGATGTGAGTTGAGCCTGCATTATTATTGATGTTTGTACCGTTTGGTTCTGCATTGATAACGTAAGTTTTAGCGCCGAGTGCATCAAACACGCTCTTTGCGATATTCCACGCACTGCCGTTTGCGCAGTCAAGACCTACCTTTACGTCCTTGAAGGAGTAAAGTCCCATTGAGATAAGGTAGCCGATGTATCTGTTCCTGCCCGAAACGTAGTCAACAGTTCTGCCGATGTTGTCCTTTTTGGCGAAGGGGACTTCTTTATATTCGGTACCGTCGATCGAGAGCTTGCCGTCGATATAATCCTCGATAAGAGCGATAAGTCCCTCGTCCATTTTCTCGCCGTTTCCGTTGATGAGCTTGATGCCGTTATCGTAGTAAGGATTGTGGCTTGCCGAGATCATAACGCCGCAGTTGAACTTATCGGTCTTTGCGATATATGCGACCGAGGGAGTGGTGGTAACGTGCATAATGTAGGCATCGCTGCCCGATGCTACGATACCGCTTACCAGCGCAGTTTCAAACATATAGCTCGAACGTCTTGTGTCCTTGCCGATAACTATCCTTGACTTTTCCTTCGCGCCGTTTTTCTCGTTCTCGGTCTTATAGTACCAGCCGAGAAATCTGCCTATCTTATAGGCGTGGTCAGCGGTAAGGTTCTCGTTAGCCTCGCCTCTGAAGCCGTCTGTTCCGAAATATCTTCCCATAAAAACATCTCCTGTAAATCATCTTTTGGTTATTACGCTTGCGCCGTCGATACAGCCCGTTTTGAAAATGCTGTTCGGAGGAACGACTCCCCTTACGAACGAAAGCGGATAGATATTGGTGTTAGTGCCTATCACCGTACCGGGATTGAGGACGCTGTTACAGCCGACCTCAACAAAATCGCCAAGCATTGCGCCGAACTTTTTGAGCCCCGTTTCGATATTCTCGTCGCCGTTGTGAACGACCACAAGCGTCTTGTCGCTCTTGACATTTGATGTGATCGAGCCTGCGCCCATATGCGACTTGAATCCCAGGATACTGTCGCCGACATAGTTGTAATGCGGTGTCTGCACATTGTCAAACAAGATCACGTTTTTAAGCTCAACGGAATTTCCCACAACGCAGTTTGCACCGACAAGTGCCGAGCCTCTTACGAATGCGCAGTGTCTTACCTCGGTATTAGGACCGATAATGCAGGGCGCGCCAAGATAAGCCGTTGGTGCAACGACAGCAGACTTTGCTACCCACACGTTCTCGCTGACCTCGGTATACTCCTCTTTGTCCAGGCTTTTGCCAAGTCCGATAATAAAGCTTTTCAGACCGCTAAGAGCCTCCCACGGATATGTAAACTGTGCAAGGTACTCCTTTGCAAGCGTATGCTCAAGGTCATACATTTCTTTTATAGTGACCATACTTTCCCTCTTTTCAATATCAATAGTATATTGCATAAACTAATATATTTTACCACAATATCACAGCATTGTCAACCACGGACGTATCATTATATTTTTTACGGAATAAAAACCATCGGTGATTCTTTTATTACATCTAAAGTTTTTGATAAAAAAGTGAAGTTTTCGATATAATTCTATTTTTAAAAGGCTATAATGTAGGCAGTAAGGAAAGTAATGAACAACTCTGACGGAAGGAGGATAAAGAAATGACAAAGACATACGATCTGACAAACGGGAAGCCTTCAAAGCTGATACTTAACTTTTTCTTCCCGATGCTGATAACAAATATGCTCCAGCAGGTTTACGCGATAGCCGACACCGCGATAGTCGGCAAGGGCTTGGGTGACAACGCTCTTGCGGCGGTGGGAAACATATCTTCCCTGACCTTTCTGATAATAGGCTTTTCAATGGGGCTTGGCAACGGCTTCAACGTACTCACGGCACAGAGCTTCGGTGCGGGCGATCACGCAAAGCTGCGCAGATACCTCGGCTCGTCGATAAGGCTGTGCATTCTTATTGCAGGGCTGCTCACGGCTTTGAGCGTGATATTCCTGAAAGACATTCTTATCCTTCTTCAAACAGACAAGGTGATAATGTCTGACAGCCTTTCATACGGACTTGTCATCTTCGGCGGACTTTCAACGGCAATGCTTTACAATATGTGCTCGGGCGTACTGCGTGCGCTTGGCGACAGCAAAACTCCGCTTATTGCGATAATTATTTCGACCATCGTCAACATAGTGCTTGACTGCGGCTTTATCTTCCTGCTCAAAACAGGTGTGTGGGGCGCGGCGGCAGCAACCGTAATGTCGCAGCTGCTGTCATCTGCGGTCTGCCTGTACAAGCTGCACAAGATAGAGTTTATAAGGCTCTCGCGCGCTGACTTTGCTTTCTCCCTGAAGCTTGATGCAAAGCTTTTGAAAAACGGCATACCGATGGCGCTGATGAATTCGATAACTGCGATAGGCTGCATGACCGTACAGTACTTTGTAAACGGTCTGGGAGTTGCCTACACATCAGCATACTCGGCTTGCAGCAGATTTATCAATATGTTCATACAGCCAGCTTGCACGGCAGGCTACACGATGTCATCATTTGCAAGCCAGAACTACGGCGCAAAGAAATACAGCCGCATCAGCGACGGAATGTGGGTATGCATAATAATCGCCGGCATTTCATATCTGCTGCTTGGCTCGGTAATGGTATTTGCTCCGAAATTCCTTGGCAGCATACTGATAGACGGCGACGAGCCGATAAACATCGCATCGCAGTATTTCAGGATATGCGGTGTGGCACAGATAGCGGTTGACTTCCTGTTCATTTTCAGAAGCTGCGTTCAGGGACTGGGCAAGCCGTTTATACCGATGATCTCGGGCATTGCCGAAATGGTACTGAGAGTCGGTGTGATAGTTCTTTTCATCGGCGGCGCGGGATTTGCGGCAACTGCCTATGCAGAGATCGCTGCGTGGACAGGCGCGCTTCTGATAAACGCAGGCGCATACTTCTACATCACCCGCAGAAAGCTTGGGATAAGCAGGCACCGTTTGCACCGCAAGCACGCTGCAAAGCCTGTGGCAGAGATAGGTTAAACAAACAAAAACAGCTCCGAACGGCTCGGAGCTGTTTTTTTATTCTGTACACGATCAGGAGTCATAGAAACTGCGGCCGTCATCGGTCACAAGTCTTTCAGATCTCGGGTACTCAAAGATCGCAGAGTTGTCTGCATTTTCGGCAAGATAATCAGCAAATCTGCGTGCATACCACTTTGCCATTTCAAGATTGTGCATAAGATAGTTGCCGCAGTTAACAGCCGATGCGCCCGGAACGTCCTGTGCAGCCTCGACAGACCTGAATGCGCTAAGTATCAGATCGAATATCTCCTTCGGGGTGAGGTTGCCTTTGAGGATAAGATAGAAGCCTGTAAGGCAGCCCATCGGTCCCCAGTAGATCACCTTGTCCTTCCAATCAGTGTCGTTCCTCATATACGTTGCGATAAGATGTTCAAGTGAGTGCATAGCTGCGGTATCGATCGCAGGCTCGACGTTCGGTCTTGTTACCCTTACATCGTATGTAGTGACGATCTGATCGCCGAGGGTATCCACCCTGCTTGTAAAAATACCGGGCACTATCTTTGTGTGGTCAACAGAAAAGCTTGGGATAAGATCCATAAATAAAACTCCTTTCAGATAGTTGATCATTAGCGCTGTGCTTTATCAGCAGATCCTCGGAAGCAGCTCACCGCTTGGCTGCGCAAGAAGCGTCTGCGCACCGATCTCGGTCTCAAGTACGACCTTGCCTGCGTTTTCAGCAGTGACCTCGCCTATGACGGCTGCGTTCTTTGAATACGGGCACTTGTGCAGCGCATCAAGCAGCAGTTGTGCCTTTTCCTTTGGTGCGACAACAACGGGTGCGACAACAACGAGCGTACCCTCGCACGCAAGATACAAAGGCTCCAGCCCGAGCATACCGCAAACGCCCTTTACGCCGTCTGCAACGGGGATATCCTGCGCATTGAGCTTTATGCCGACGCTGCTTTGCGCACTTATCTCGTAAAGGACAGTTCCCACGCCGCCTCTTGTCGCATCGCGGATAACGTGGATGTCGCTTGTCGCCTCGAACATCTTCTCGACTGTATTCCAAAGCGGTGCGCAGTCGCTGCTGACATCTGCCTCGATGCCGAAATCATTTCTTTCAAGCAGTATCGTGCAGCCGTGTCTGCCGATATCGCCTGTGACGATTATCACGTTGCCCGGCTTTGCAAGCGTACCCGAGGTGTGTGCATTCTCCATCACTCTGCCTATGCCCGTGGTCGTGATGAACACCTTGTCCACCTGCCCCTTGCCTGCGACCTTGGTATCGCCTGCAACTATCTTCACGCCTGCCTCTTTGGCGGTCTTTTCCATAGCGGCGGCTATCTTTTCAAGCTCGTCAAGCTCAAAGCCCTCCTCGATAACAAAGGCACAGGTCATATAAAGCGGCTTTGCGCCCATGCACGAAAGGTCGTTGACCGTTCCGCAGATAGAAAGCTTGCCGATGTTTCCGCCGCTGAATTCATAAGGCGAAACGATGAATCCGTCGGTGGTGAACGCAAGCTTTCCGCTTTGCATATCAAGCACAGCTGCATCGTCTGCTGTAAATTCGGGGTTTGAAAAATGCGCCTTGAACACCTTGTCGATAAGCTCGGCAGTCTGCTTTCCGCCTGCTCCGTGCGCAAGGGTAACTACTTTATCACTCATTGTTTTTACTTCCTTTCATTTATACTATGCTAAATCAGAGTTTATCGGGGTATGCTTGTCGAGCAGCTGGGGGAAACCCTTTTGGAGAAGGGTTGTCCCCCAGACCCCTTTCCTAAACCTTTTAATGACTTTTCAGCAACGGGAGGCAAAGCTCC
>CADAEJ010000079.1 GCA_902786965.1 uncultured Ruminococcus sp.
GCCTGCAAAAAGGCGGATTGAATGGCTCTTGTTTAGGGGGCTTTCCGGTCGCCCCCTAAAACCCCTTCGGACACACTCTCTGACATGGTGCACAAACTCTGATTTACCTTATTATAACGCACCTGCGGTGATAATGTCAATCACTTTCGGCATTTTTGAGTCCCTGCATAAAGCCGTCAAGCTCGGTTGAGGAAACATCGCCGCCGATAAGCACATCATCGCAGATCATCAGATTACAGCGCACATCGTCCTTGTCCTCGTGACCCTTGTAATTTCTGACCTTGTAGGTGTAAACGTCGCAGCTTTTGCCCTTGTACGCGGAAAGATCGAAGCCCTGCTGTTTTTGCAGCTCGTTGTACCCCTCGTAGACCTCGTTGAACTGCTCGGGGATAAGCACCTGCCTGCACTCGTCGAACTCGCCCGAGACCTCCCAGCCCATCTCTTTCAGAAATTCCTGCCTCTGCGCCTCGTTTCCGAGCGTGTACTGTGACTTTTTCGAGAAACGGTAAGCCGTCAGCGCCACCACAGCCAGCAGGCACGCTATCACCACCAGCAAAGCCGCCGCCAGCAGATTGGGCTTTTTCACCTTTATCGTCTTAATAAACATCTTGACTCCTCCATTCGTTGTTGGGTTTGTACATATATATGTCCGCGCAAGCGGATTATGACAACCCTGTTTTGTTCAGACTTTGTTAACAGAGCCGAAACTATCAGCACATTTCGACATCTGATGTTGAAAGCAGTTTGATAAGCGTTGTGCATATTTACTAAAAGAGAATTGTTAAATTGATAGTAAATAACGATTTTGAGATTTTTCTATAATTTTGCTTTGACAATTTCAAATTATGTGGTAAAATAGAATGTAGGTAACACTAAAATTATCGTATTGTGCATTTTTGATGTGTGCAAGGTCTTGTCTGCTTTGCCCGCCGAAAGATAAAAATAAAATGTACAGCGTGGTGTATAATGCCTTCAGATCCCGCCTAACGCGGCATCTTTTGAAAGGAGTAATGGGTCAATGTCAAAAATTATAGCAGTTACTTCAGGAAAGGGCGGCACAGGAAAGTCATCTATCAGTGCATGTCTTGGTTACGCACTTGCAAAGCAGGGCAACAGAACTCTTATCATAGAGCTTGACTTCGGCTTGAGATGTATGGATATCATGCTTGGAATGCAGGGCAATATCACATACGACCTTGGCGATGTGCTTGAGGGGACCTGTGATGTCAACAAGGCAACAACGACCGTAAGGCTTGCATCTAACCTGAGCGTGCTTTGCGCACCTTCTGACCCTTTCGTTCAGCTCAAGGCTGAGGACATTGAGAGGATCACGCAGGAAATGAGAAAGTATTTTGAGTACATTCTTATAGATACATCTGCGGGTATAAACGGCTCGGTATTTGATATCGTTACCAATTCCGACCTGATACTTATCGTAACGACTCCTGACCCTGTCTGCGTAAGAGATGCACAGATGATGAGCGACGAGTTCTATAAGAGAGGCAACCAGAAGCAGAGACTTGTTATCAATAAAGCAAATAAGAGGATTTTCGAGTTTGAGGATATGGACGACCTTGACGCTATCATAGATACCGTAGGCGTACAGCTTCTCGGCGTTATCCCCGAGGATTCGGCAATACCGCTTGCAACAGGCAAGGGCGTGCCGCTTTCGTCAAGCTCAATGGGCTTCCTTGCGTTCTCCGCGATCTCAAGGAGAATAAAGGGCGAGCATATACCGCTGTCCATAAAGATGTAACAAGCGGATAAAATAAAAAAGAAACGGAGGTCTTCAAGTTGAACATAGCACTGATCGCGCACGATTCCAAAAAGGAGCTGATGGTGCAGTTCTGCATTGCATATTGCGGTATACTCAGCAAGCACCGCCTTTGTGCAACAGGCACCACAGGCAAGCAGGTGTCCGAGGCAACAGGATTATCAATACAGTGTTATCTTAGCGGTTCCCAGGGCGGCGACCAGCAGATAGCAGCAAGGATCTCCTGCAACGAGATCGACCTTCTTTTGTTTTTCAGAGACCCCATTTCCGCAAAGCCGCACGAGCCCAGCGAGGCTAACCTGCTCAGACTTTGCGATGTACACGATATCCCCGTAGCAACAAACCTTGCTACCGCAGAGGCTCTGATACATTCTCTTGAAAGAGGAGACCTCGATTGGAGAGACATCGTCAATCCTTCAAGAATTTAATAGCGTAATTGCGATGAAAAGGAGAGTACCCCCTGAAATGCGGCGTAGCGAGGGCTGAACGGTGAGAGAGCCTGCGCGTATCACGGGCGAAGGACACCTCGGAGCATTCTGCCTGATAAAAAGGGCAGACGTGACGTTCGCGTTAAGAACAGGATGAGTGACCGAATGAGCAAGTCGTTCGGTAATTAGGGTGGTATCACGACACGGTCGTCCCTTGTGGGATAGCCGTGTTTTTTTGTTTGCTTATTGACTTATCAGGCAAAATCGGTTATTATAAGATATTGCAGACAAGCTTAAAAGGAAAGGAAGAGTAAAATGGCTTTGTTAGTTAAAAAACCAAAAGGCACCGCAGACGTTGTACCAAGCAAGTCGTATATGTGGCACACCGTCGAAAAGATAGTCTCCGAAAGTGCGCAGCAGTTCGGCTTTAAGGAGATACGAGTGCCGACCTTTGAGGATACCGGACTCTTCGTGCGCTCGGTCGGCGAAACTACCGATGTCGTCCAGAAGGAGATGTATACCGTCACCGCTGCGGGCGATTCGCAGTTCACCCTGCGCCCCGAGGGTACAGCAGGCGTAATGCGCGCAATGCTCGAAAACGGCGTGATGAATGAGGGCTTTCCGCAGAAGGTCTATTATATACTGTCCTGCTTCAGACACGAAAACGTCCAGGCAGGAAGATTGCGTGAGTTCCACCAGTTCGGCTGCGAAATGGTCGGCAGCGCAAGCCCGAGAGCCGATGCCGAGGTCATCGCCCTTGCAAAAAGCGTGCTTGACAGATTGGGACTGCAAAATATCGTTTTGAATATCAATTCCATCGGCTGCCCCGAGTGCAGAGAAAAGTACAGACAGGCTTTGAAGGAATACTTTGAGCCGCACAGGGACGAGCTTTGCCGTACCTGCCAGGAAAGACTTGATAAGAACCCCATGCGCCTTCTCGACTGCAAATCAGCCGAGGACCAGGCAATAGCCAAGGACGCACCCGCGATACTTGACTACCTCTGTGACGACTGTAAAGCGCACTTTGAAAAGCTCAAGCAGTACCTCACGCAAATGGGTATCGGGTACAGCGTAAATCCGCGTATCGTGAGAGGTCTTGACTACTATACAAGGACCGTTTTCGAGTTCATCACCACCGAGATAGGCGCGCAGGGTACAGTCTGCGGCGGCGGACGCTATGACGGGCTTATCGAGCAGCTCGGCGGCGCTAAAACTCCCGCACTTGGCTTTGGTATGGGACTTGAAAGACTTTTGCTCGTTATGCAAAAGCAGGGCTGCGATTTCATCGAGGAGAAAACCTGCGACCTGTATATCGCCACAATGGGCGAAAATGCAGTAAACAAAGCGCTTTCAATGACATCTGCTCTGCGTGATGAAGGCTTTTTCGTCGAGTACGACCTCGTTGAAAGAGGCTTGAAGCCGCAGATGAAATATGCCGATAAAATAGGCGCAAAGTTCGTTATCGTACTTGGCGATAACGAGATCGAATCGGGCAGCGCAAAGCTCAAAAATATGGCAACAGGCGAGCAGACCGATATAACTCTTGGCGAAAAGCTCACCGAGCAGTTCTCACAGGCGATGCTCAATGAAATGTTCAGCGGCTTTGAGGATGAGGTCGGCGGAATTATAGGAAAGGATGAATAATATGGCAAACAGATGCGAACAGTGCGATATGATACCTCTCGTGCGCATACACAATCCAAACGAGTATATCATGTGCATAGACTCTTTTCAGAGAATGATAGATAAGGGCGAAATGGAGCTTGTCTACGCGACCTGCCCGCTTGATTCGGTCATCGACAGCGATGGCAGATTCTATACAAGAAAGCTGTTTCACCAGTTCAGATGCACAAATTGCAGCAGCGTTTACGGAATGTATGTCGATGCAACTCAGGGCGGCGAGATAAAGCTCAACGATAAGATATTCGTGCCCGAGGAGTACGAGGAAAAGGACGGGGAGTAATGCTGCTTATCATTCCCCGCAGGTACGAGTTTGAGACCACCCTCACCCCCAAGCGTGTCGCAAGAAAGCTTGACGGCGAGCTTACCGAGTTTCGCCCGACCTTAAACGTGCTTGCAACAGGCAAGTTCATGCGGTCGCATAAGTTTGAGAGCCTATACTACGGGCGGCGCGAGGGCGATAAGTTTCAAGTCTGCTACCATAAATTCAAAAAGCGTGACGGCGGCGAAACAGGATTTTTCGGCACATTTGAAAAATCCGAGCACGGCACGCTCATAAAAGGCAAGCTGCGAAAGCCCGTGATGACATATGTGTTCGGCATCATCTGGACGCTGCTCACGCTGCTCAGCGGCCTTGTCTGCCTGTCATTGAAGCAGAATTACGGCGCGATAGCCTGCGCAGCGCTTTTCCTGGCAGGAGTGTTCTTTTTGTTCTGGGACAGCAAAATGTCGTACCTGTACGCCTTCCTTGACGGCTTCCCAAGATACGAGGAAAAGAGCGAAAAAGACGAATAATAAACTACAATACAGTAAAGGAAGTAATCAAAATGCTTGACACCATGAAAGGCTTGCGCAGAACGCATTACTGCGCAAAAGTACCGCAAACAGAGGGCAGCGAGGTCGTTGTCTGCGGCTTTGCGGACAGAGTAAGAGATATCGGAAACCTGCTGTTCATCAATCTGCGCGACCGCACAGGTCTGCTTCAGCTTGCGTTCAACGACAATACCGATAAGGATATCTTTGAAAAGGCAAGAACAGTCAGAGCCGAGGACGTGCTGCTCGCAAAGGGCGTTATCAGACCGCGTGAGAGCATAAACCCAAAGCTCCCCACAGGTCTTATCGAGGTCGATGTCAAAGAGCTGCGTATCCTCGGAAGAGCCGAAACTACGCCGTTTGAGGTAACAAACTCCGATAAGGTAAGGGACGAGCTGAAGCTCAAATACAGATACCTTGACCTGCGTAATCCAAAGCTTCAGAATAACCTCATCACCCGCCATAAGATCGCAAAGGTCGTAAGGGATTACTTCTACGAGAACGACTTCATTGAGATAGAAACACCGATGATGATGCGTTCTACCCCCGAGGGCGCAAGAGATTACCTCGTTCCGTCAAGAGTTCACCCGGGCAAATTCTACGCCCTGCCGCAGTCTCCGCAGATCTACAAGCAGCTGCTTATGATCTCGGGCTACGACAGATATATCCAGCTCGCAAGATGCTTCCGCGATGAAGACCTGCGCGCCGACAGACAGCCCGAATTTACGCAGATAGACCTTGAAATGTCCTTTGTCGATGTCGAGGATATCCTCGTTATGGCAGAGGGTATGGTGCAAAGACTGTTCAAGGAGATACTTGATGTGGATATCCCGCTGCCGCTGCCGCGAATGACCTTTGCCGACGCTATGAACAAGTACGGCTCCGATAAGCCCGATACCCGCTTTGATATGCAGATACAGGACATCACCGATACCGTTAAGGATATCGACTTTGTTGTGTTCAAAAGCGCAGTCGAAAACGGCGGCTCGGTAAGGGCGATAGTTGCAAAGGGCGGCGCAGAGACCTATACGAGAAAGGAAATAGATAAGCTCGTTGAGCACGCAAAGGGCATCGGCGCAAAGGGACTTGCGTATATCCGCTGGGCAGACGAGCCAAACTGCTCGTTCAAAAAGTTCCTCGGCGAAGGCGACCTTGAAAAGATCCTTTCAAGCGTTGGCGCCGAAAAGGGCGACCTCGTGCTTATCTGCGCCGACAGAAACAAGGTCGTGCTCAATACCCTCGGCGCGATAAGACTTATCTGCGGCAAGCGCCTGGGACTTGTTAAGGAAGGCTATAACTTCCTTTGGATCACCGAAATGCCGTTCTTTGAGCAGGACGATGAAACAGGCGAGTGGGTAGCAGCCCACCACCCGTTCACTATGCCGCTTGAGGAGTGCATAGAGTTCCTTGATACCGCGCCCGAAAAGGTCAGAGCCAAGGCGTTTGACCTCGTTCTCAACGGCACGGAGCTTTCGTCAGGCTCGATGAGAATTACCGACCCCGCGCTGCAAAAGAGAATGTTCGAGTCGCTCGGAATGACCGATGAGGAGATAGACGCAAAGTTCGGATTCCTCGTAGATGCGTACAGATACGCTGCTCCGCCGCACGGCGGTATGGGCATCGGCCTCGACAGACTCGCTATGATAATCTGCGGCGCAGATTCCCTGCGTGACGTCGTCGCCTTCCCGAAGGTGCAGAATGCAAGCGAGCTTATGAGCGCCTGCCCCGCAGAAGTCGATGAAAAACAGCTCGATGAGCTTTTCATCAAAACCGTTCAGCCGCAAGAATAACGTACCAAAAAGCAGTACCCCAAAAGGTGCTGCTTTTTTCACCACACTCAAAGCTAAATCCGAGCTTGCCGTCGCGGCGGCGCGCTTGTCCGTCGCATATCGGTTTGAGCAGGCAGCGGCTTTCGTGCCGCTCCGGGCTTTCATTTTGTGATAGCGGTACAAGAGTAGAGCCGTGTTGTGCAAACCTCGGTAAATCTGTATTTGTGGGGTTGCGCGACCTATAAGGGTTTGCCAAAGACAAGACAGGTTTTTCGGTCCAGCCTTTTCTCGTAAAAAAGGCTGGCGGGTCAAGGGCAGAGCCCTTGCCGCCGTCCGCAGACGGCGGAATCGCGCGCTCGGCAAGGGGTGAATTTCAAACAGTCCTGCGGACTGTTTGAAACGAGGTTTACCAAGGCTGTGCCTTGCTAAGCCCTGCAAGAGAGGGCGTGCCCCTGCGGAGAATACACTCACCATTTTTCCGCAATCCGCCTGCAAAAAGGCGGATTGAATGGCTCTTGTTTAGGGGGCTTTCCGCAAATTTGCGCCCGTCCTAAAACCCCTTCGGGCACACTCTCTGATATGGTGCACAAACTCGGATTTACCGCGGTTTGCACAACACGGCTCTATTCTTGTACCGCTATCACAAAGTGAAAGCCCGGAGCGGCACGAAAGCCGCTGTCTGCTCAAACCGATATGCGACGGACAAGCGCGCCGCCGCGGCGGCAA
>CADAEJ010000080.1 GCA_902786965.1 uncultured Ruminococcus sp.
ATAAAAGTTTTAGGGGTGGGGTTTGGGGAGAGACCCTTTTTCAAAAGGGTCCTCCCCAATTACGCGGTGTACACACCGCGGCAAACTCGGATTTGTGGATGCGGCGGCGCTGTTGTAGTGAAAATACATAATTCGCGGCAAGATTATTGCACACAAATGTACAAATCTTTACCTGTTTGTTGACAAAAGGGATAAACTGTATTATACTGTCTTTGAGGGAGTAATTTGTTTATCCCTGCACTTTTCAGACTACCGTTCGGTAGCCTGAAACTACCGTTCGGTCGGAAAAAACTACCGTTCGGTCGTAAAATAGCTACCGATCGGTAGTTAAAACAATTGATTTAAGAAAGTGAGGTCATCTTCAATGGGAAAGTTTGTAGTTAAAAAGACAGCCACGGGTTACACCTGGTCGCTCAAAGCAGGCAACGGCGAGGTCATCGCAATAGGCGGCGAGGTTTTCAGCAGTCTTGATTCTGCCAAAAACGGCTGTGCAAGTGTCGCAAAGAACGCACCTGCCGCAAATTTAGAGGATCAGACAGTTGAGAATTTTGAAACAGCAAAGTGCCCGAAATTTGAAATGTACACCGATAAAAAGGGTGAGACACGTTTCCGCCTGAAAGCTACAAACGGTCAGGTAATAGCTGCGGGTGAGGGCTACACCACCAAGGCTGCCTGCAAAAACGGCATAGAAAGCGTCAGAAAGAACGCTGCGGACGCACCTGTTGAGGTTGCCGAGTAAGAATAAAACAACGAACGGGCGGCGTAATTCCGCCCGTTTTTAGTCGGTGAAGGTATGAAAAAAGCAGACATTGACAAGATAAGAAAATACGGCAGGCGAACTATTCTTGAAACGGTGCGCAGCGAGGACGAGGGCAGTGATGTGCGTTATCAGATAGTGCAGTATACGCTGCCTGTATTTCACGGCGCAGATGCGCTCGCTATTGAGTTTGACAACAACGGCTCGTATATTTATTCGGCGGTGTATACTAATCCGCGGCGGCATTTCCAGCCTGTCTATCAGGTGGCGCAAAGGCTTATAGATGCGTACTTTGCAAAGCGCGGGCTTGACAGCGCGCTGGTGCTTGGCTGCGCAGGCTGCACGATACCGCGGTTTTTGGTGCTGCATTATCCGCACAGCAGAGTTGTCGGTGTGGAGTATTCGCGGCAGTTTGTTGACATCGCAAAGCGTTTTTTTATGAACGCACAGATGCGCGAGCGCTTTGAGCTTATCTGCGCAGACGGCTTTGAGTATGTGCGTGAAAACGCGCACAAGCGCCGTTTCGGGCTGGTGTATACCGACATCTACGCGGCGGATATGATCCACCCCGATGTTTATACACAGGAGTTTGTTTCGCAGGTTTATGACCTGCTCGATGAAGGCGGACTTGCGGTGATAAATTCGTTCAGGGTGCCTATCGAGCAGATACGCGGCTTTGCGCAGAGCATTGGATCGCCTTTCGGGGCGGTGTACATAATCGAGCAGTACAGAAAGTATTTTATCGTGCTTGCGAAAACGCGCGATAATGCGGTGCTTGAGCGATTTGAGCGCAGGCTTCCCAGGTACGCACAGATAGATCTCAGACAGATAAGATGAACAGAGCAGGGAACGAAATATCTCCTTGCTCTGTTTTTTTAGTTTAATCTATTAAATATATGTGGATATATTGAAAAATTGTTGCGTATATGTTATAATTGATTTTAGGTATAAATCAAATAATTGTGTGTTTAAAAAGGAGTTTACCGTGAACAAGAAAAAGACGCTTTATTCGCATATACGCACGATAGCAATACTGCTGCTGTGCATTTACGCAAACTACTTCGGGCGCGAGCTGGCAAGCAAGCTTTCGCTGCCGGGTTGGTTCGATTCATACGGAACATTTTTTGCGGCATACGCTATGGGGCCTTTCTCGGGCGCGATAGTGGGCGTTAGCGCCAACATAATATTCTCGTTCTGGGCAAAGGGTGCGGCGCTGTATATGGTCGTGAGCATTTTCATCGGTCTGAGCGTGGGGTACTTCTCAAGGAAGCGATACTTTGACACATTCTTCTACACGATGACCCTTTCAGGCGCGGTGACTACGGGCTGCGCGGTGATGAGTGCGGTCATCAACTTTATATTCTACGGCGGCGACACGGGCAACATCTGGGGCAACGGCGCTATGGATATGCTGATGGAGAATGGCTTGAACAAGTATGCTGCGGGGCTGATAGGCGAGTTTTACATTGAGTTCCCCGACAAGCTGTTCACATCGCTGGCGATGTATCTGCTGATAAAGCTTGTCAGGGCGCACAGAAAGAAAAAGCTGAAAAAGGCACAAAAGGCTGCAAAGGCTGCTGTATCGGCAACTGCTGCGATAGCGGTGATGTTTACTGCATCTGCCTGCTTTGGTGACAATACGGTGAGTGCGCTGGAGCAGGGCACGAATGGCGCGTACATACAGACGGTGTATGACGGCTCAAACGGCTTGGCGAGCGGTCACGCGAACGCGATAGCGCAGACAAACAACGGAGTTCTGTGGATAGGAACTTATGCGGGGCTTTACCGCTACAACGGCAGAGAGTTCGTTCTGAGGTCGGACTTTGAGCAGGTACGAAATGTCAACTGTCTGTATGTGGACAGAGAGGGCCGTTTGTGGATAGGTACGAATGACAACGGTATCGTTATAATCATAAACGAGAAGGTCACAAACGTTATAAACTCGCAAAACGGCTTGCCGTCGGACTCGATACGTTCTATCATACAAAGCTCATCGGGTGAGTATTACATCGGCACGGCTGACGGTATAGTCACTATGGAAATGAAGATAGGCATGACGGTCAGCGACAAGCTGGAGGATATCGGCTACGTTGACCGCATGAGTGCTGACTCAACAGGCAGGATAGCTGCGGTGAGCAACACGGGTGAGCTTTTTATACTGAAAAAAGGCAAGGTCATCAACAGGATAAGTGCGGCTTACGGCGGCAGAAAGATATCTGCGTGCGCTTTCGGATATGACGGCTCGGTGTACATAGGCACTACGGACGGAATGGTGAGCAGATATCTGACAAGGGGCGATGAGCTTAAACTGTGGCAGAATACTTTCTGTGACGGTACTACAAAGATAAACAACATTTATCCAATACGCGAGAGCAATATGACGTGGGTCTGCTCGGACAGCGGGATAGGGTATATAGATAAGCGCGGCGTGTTTATCAAGCAGCAGACAGGGGAGTTCAACAACTCTGTTGAGAATATGCTGACGGACTATCAGGGAAATCTGTGGTTTGCATCGTCAAGGCACGGACTGCTGCGCCTTTCACGCTCGTCATTCAAGGATATCTATGCTGATACGGGTCTTGGAAAGACGGTCGTCAACACAACGGCTATACGCAGCGGTCTGCTTTTTGCGGGCACTGACGAGGGGCTGGACATAATTGATACCTCGTCACAAAAAACGATGAAAAACGATCTTACGCAGCTGCTTGAGGGCAGCCGTATAAGATGTATGATGACTGACAGAGATCACAAGCTTTGGGTATGCAGCTACGGTGCGGGTCTTGTATGCTCGGACAGATTCAATCAGATCACAAATTACTCGGAAAGATTCAAGCAGATCGGCAACCGTATCAGAGTATGCCTTGAATTGCAGGACGGCACTATGGCGATAAGCGGCTCAAACGGCTTGTTCTTCCTGAAAAATGACAGGATAACCGGCGAGGTGCCTTACGACGAACACAACGGCTACACGCCTACGCTGTGCTTTTTGCAGACACCCGACGGCACGCTGTACGCGGGCACTGACGGCAGCGGCATTATGGTCATAAAGGACGGTAAGGTAGAAAAGATACTGGACAAAAAAGACGGCCTGACATCGGGCGTTATACTGCGTATGGTCTTTGACCCGGAAGATGCCAGCATTTATATCGTCACATCAAACAGCATATGCAGGATGGCTGACGGCAGCATAAAGCAGCTTAAAGCATTCCCGTACACGAACAATTATGATATACTGCTTGACGGCAGCGGTGATATTCTCGTCAGCTCAAGTGCGGGCAAATATGTGCTTGACAAGAAAAAACTGCTTGAGGGCGATGCGGCGGATCTGATGATACTGAACTCAAAGACGGGGCTTGTCGGCTCGCTGACTGCCAATGCCTGGAACGCTGTGGACAGCGAGAGAAACGTTTATCTTTCCGCCGACCGCGGTGTGTTTATGATGAACCTTGATGACTATATTCTGAAACAAAAGTATTTCAGACTTATGGTCAGCGAGGTGAGGCTCGATGACAAGTCGACTCCTATCGAGCGCGGCGTTGAGTTCAAGGTGGAAAGGGACACGGTCAAGATAGATTTTGTGCCCGAAATAATCAACTACTCGCTTGATGATCCGATAGTTTCATACAAGCTCGAAGGCTTTGACAGCGACTGGAACAACGTCAGACAAAGTGAGCTTTCAACGATACCGTACACGAACATCCGACCGGGCAATTACACCTTCCGAATTGCGATACGCGATGAGAGCGGACATATAGTCGAGGAGAGCGCTTACGCTTTTGAAAAGCACAAGGCTATTTACGATAACACCTGGTTCAAGCTGTATATGATCGTGGTCGGCGGTATTTTCGTGGGCTGGCTGACCTGGTTCGTGACAAGACGCGCTATGCAGAGGACGTTGGAGCTTCAGCAGACAAAGCTGACTATGGCTTTGCAGCAAGTCCAGATGGGCAATGAGACTATCCTTGCTATTGCAAAGACGGTCGATGCAAAGGATCTGCGCACAAGCAGACACTCGCAGCGTGTTTCGGAGTACTCGGCTATGATAGCAAAGGAATACGGGTTTACTGACGAGCAGTGCGAAAACCTGCGCAAGGCGGCTCTTTTGCACGATATCGGCAAGATAGCTATCCCCGACAGAGTGCTCAACAAGCCCGGCAGGCTCGATGATGATGAGTACGCGATAATGAAATCGCACGTTATAAAGGGTGCGGAGATACTAAAGGACTTTACGCTTATCGACCACGTTGTTGAGGGCGCAAGATACCACCATGAGCGCTATGACGGACGCGGCTACCCCGACGGTCTGAAAGGTGAGGAGATACCGCTGTACGGCAGGATCATCGCGGTGGCTGACGCTTTTGACGCGATGACGGCGAACAGAGTATACAGAAAGCAGCAGGACTTTGACTATGTTCTGGATGAACTGAAAAAGAACAGGGGAACGCAGTTCGATCCGCAGCTGCTGGATATTTTCCTGAAACTTATTGATGACAAAAAGATAGATCTGGACGCTTTGGCGCGCGGTGAACATCAGAAGGGAGAGGATGAGGAAGATGCGAAGAGAGAAAAGTAACATTATTTGTGCGCTTATCGCAGCTGTACTCGCCCTTGGGCTTTTCTATGCTTACCACTATGTACAGAGCGTGATGTCAGGCACAAAGGAGCATGTTAAGGTCGGTTTTATCTATGACGGTGATGCAAGCACGCCTTACAGCGCAAACTTTATACGCGCGGCAGGCAGGCTGCGCACGGAGCTCGGCAAAAAGGTCGATATAATCGAAAAGAACAATGTGCCGTATGACAATGCAGATGAGATAATCGACGAGCTTGTAAAGGAAGGGTGCGACATTGTTTTCACCAATTCATACGGCTACGGCGAGGCTGCAAAGAAGGCTGCTGAAAAGTACAGTGATGTTGAGTTCTGTGAGGCGACCTGTGACAACGCTAATGATGAGCCCAGACTTGAAAACTATCACACATTCATGGGCGAGATATACCAGGGACGATATATCTGCGGAATGGCGGCAGGTGCAAAGCTCAACGAGATGATAGAAAACGGGGTCATCACCAGGCAGCAGGCGGTCGTAGGTTTTGTGGCGGCGTACCCTGTGGCAGAGGTCATTTCGGGGTACACGGCGTTCCTTATGGGAGTGCGCTCGCAGTGCCCTGATGCGACTATGAGGGTAAAGTACATCGACACATGGGGAAGTTTCTCGCTTGAAAAAGAGGCGGCACAGCAGCTTATTGACGAGGGCTGCGTGGTTATATCGCATCACACGAACACGGTAGGCTCGGCTATCGCGTGCGAAAACGCAGATATGGCGTATCCTGTGTATCACGTTTCGTACAATCAGGATATGATGGATTTTGCGCCCGCAAGCGCGCTTATCAGCTGCCGCATCGACTGGTCGGAGTACATTATCTCTGCGGTGAATGCCGTTATTGAAAACAAGAAGATCGAGAAAGCTGTTAACGGCAGAGTCAACGGTTACGATACCAGCGGCGGTATGAAAGAGGGCTGGGTCAAGATACTTGAAATCAATTCCGCGATCGCGCCAAAGGGCTGCGAAAAGCTTGTGCAGCAGGCGCAGGAGGATATGAGCGATGGCAAGATACACGTTTTCAAGGGGGACTACATAGGCGTTGCACCTGATGACCCGAGCGACACTTATGACCTTAACAAGGAATATATCGAGAATGAAAACTCGTCTGCGCCTACTTTCCATTATGTTCTTAAAGATATCATAACAGTGACGCACTAACGCGCCGCCGCGACAGAAACCGAGCTTCGCTCGCTTTGCTTTCCGTCGCATATCGGTTTGAGCAGCCAGCGGCTTTCGTGCCGCTCCGGGCTTTCACTTTGTGATAGCGGTACAAGAGTAGAGCTGTGTTGTGCAAACCACGGTAAATCCGAGTTTGTGCACCATGTCAGAGAGTGTGTCCGAAGGGGTTTTAGGGGGCGACCGGAAAGCCCCCTAAACAAGAGCCATTCAATCCGCCTTTTTGCAGGC
>CADAEJ010000081.1 GCA_902786965.1 uncultured Ruminococcus sp.
ATGCTTCGCGCGCTCGGCAAGGGGTGAATTTCAAACAGTCCTGTGGACTGTTTGAAAGAGGGGACGCCCTGCAAGAGAGGGCGTGCCCCTACGGAGAATTCACTCACCATTTTTCCGCAATCCGCCTGCAAAAAGGCGGATTGAATGGCTCTTGTTTAGGGGGCTTTCCGGTCGCCCCCTAAAACCCCTTCGGTCACACACTACTACATAGTGCGAAACTCAATTCTGATTTATATACCCAGCTTTTCCTTTACTGCCGCCGAAAGCTCTTTTACCGCATTTTCGGGGTCGTCAGCCTTCATTATCGCCGATACTGCGCATATGCCGCTTATCCCGATACCCTTCAGCACGTCTATGTTGTCCTTGTTAAGTCCGCCTATCGCGTTTACGGGGATAGGCACAGCCCTGCATATCTTATCAAGCATTTCGGTAGATGTCAGCACAGTTTTTACCTTTGTGGTCGTGGGGTAGATAGCGCCCACGCCAAGATAATCCGCACCCTGTTCAAAGGCTTCAAGTGCCTGCTCGACAGTCTTTGCGGTCGCGCCGATGATAAAGTCCTCACCGAGAATTTTCCTCGCAGTCTTTATCGGCATATCGCTCTGCCCGAGGTGAACGCCCTGCACACCTGCGGCGAGCGCAACGTCAATGCGGTCGTCGATTATCAGCGGCACACCGAACTCCTGCGCAAGCGCACCGACCTTGTGCGCAAGATCTATGTACTCGCGCGTGGAGCGTTCCTTTTCGCGCAGCTGTATAAGGCTCACGCCGCCGCGCAGTGCCGAGCGCACCCTATCAAGAAACTCCTGCTCGGTGTAGGGTGTGCTGTCGGTGATAAAATATATCCTTGTATCGAGGTTTTTCATTTTCTTTCCTCCATATCGGTGTCAGTTTTCGCCCGTGTAGAGCTTGTGCGTTTTCGCTTTTTCGATAAAATCTGCAAGCAAGCCTTTTTCGATTATCGCATTTCTTATTCTGCTGCCGTACATATCTGCGATGTCCTGCGCGGTCTTGTGCATAAAGAAATCGCTTTCAAGCGTCTTGTAGAACTCTCCGCCGAAGGTATTTCCCGCAGACGAGCCGGGAGAGCTTACCTTCTCCTCGATCACCACAGAGCCGTCGCGGCTGAACATCATCGTGAGAGTTGTACTTTCAAACGCAGGTTCAAAATAGCTGCTTGCAAAGAAAAAGTCGCGGTGCCTGAAATTCAGACCGTTCTGCGCTGCGAATCTCTCCGCAAACGAGTCAAAAGAACCGCGTATGAGCGTGTTGTTTTCCTTGAGTATCCTTTCAAGCTTTTCGGTCATTTCAATATGCGTGACAGAATCGGGTATCTCCAGCTCTTTGAGCGTTTCCAGCCGTTCAAGAAATGCAGTGTCTATCGACGTAAAGCCGTAGTCAAGACCTGCTGCCAGCGTGTCCCGGATAAGCAGTGATATCTGTGCAGGGAATCCGCCGCATTTCTTTTTATATCTGCCAAAGATCTTGTCAAGTGTGATGCCGAAGCTGCTTTCGCAGACCTCACCATCGCCCGATGCTTCAAGGCAAAGCGGGTAGTCCATATCTGTATACATATCCAGCAGGCTCATAGCTGCGCCTCCTTTTATATTGAGATATCCGCCAGCTTGTCGATGGTGCTGTCATCGACCGTTGAAAGTGCGTCGAGCAGGTTCACCATAAAGCTGCCCGCGCCCTTGTCCGTCTGTGCGAGCTGTCCGCATATGCCAAGCACAACGCTTGCCGCTGCCGCCGCATCAAAGCCTTCGGCAGCCGAAAGATACGCCGCACACAGCGCGCCCTGCATACAGCCCGTGCCCGTCACCGAGCCGAGCTGCGCGCAGCCGTTTTTCACAAATGCGGTCCTGCTGCCGTCGGTGATGATGTCTGTTTCGCCGCTTGCGAGTATGACCGTGCCGAGCTTCAGCGCAAGCTCCTGCGCCGTTTCAGTGACCGCCTCTGCCGTGAGCGTTTTATCCGCATCAACACCCGACGAGGTGTAGTCCTCACGGGCGAGTGCGGTTATCTCGGAATAGTTGCCCTTGATAACGCTTGGCAGGCAAGTGCCGATAAGCCCGAGCGCATACTCTCTGCGCGTCGGCAGGCAAGCCGAGCCGCAAACGTCAAGCACAAAGGGGATACCCTTTTGTTTTGCAGTCTGTGCGCTGATAAGCATAGACTGCTTGCGCACATCGGTAATGTTGCCCATGTTGAGCATCACCGCGCCCGCGGAGGAAGTTATCACAGCCGCTTCCTCGGGGTGCTGCGCCATCATAGGACGCGCGTGAGCGCAAAGTATCACGTTGGCGCACTGGTTTATTGATATGGGATTTGTTATGCAGTGTATCAGCGCAGCTTTTTGTTTTACCGCGCTGCGTATGTCATTTATCTGCAGCAACCTTGTTCCCTCCGAGTTTTTTGATGATAAAATAGATAAGCGCTGCGCACGCAAAGACTATCATTGAGCCGTATGCGGTATACGAAGTCGCCTTTGCACCGAGCTTGAACATACCAGCGACTACCTCTATCACTACAAACGAGATAGCGCCGAAAGCTGCAATGGTAAGCGCATTTGAAAGCACGCTGCCTGCGTCCGCAAATACGGGAGTCCCCAGCATCTTCTGCATTCTGCCAAGCATCCCGTTCGATGCCAGCTTGCGCAGGAAAAAGTAAGCGATGCTTCCGCCGATGAGCGTTCCCGCAATAAATGACGGTATGTAGAACACCCAGCCGAGTCCCTCACGGCCCCAGATGAAGCGCATAACAGGGTAGGAAACTACCGCACCGATGATGCCCGTGCCGATGACCTCGCCAAGCACAGCGAAGATTATCTTGCCCTTTGAAAGTCTGTAGAAAACTCCCGACAGGAATGCACCGAACACCGCACCCGTAAGTGCAAGCGGCGGAATGCCCATAACAGCCATTCTGATTATTCCGATAAGTGTTGCGCAGATAAGCGAGTACCACGGACCGAGAAGGACCGAGCATACAATGTTTATCAGATGCGCCATAGGGCACATACCCTCAACACGAAGTATAGGTGAGATGACTACGCCTAAGGCTATAAGCATTGAGAGCACGACCAGTTTTAACAGGTTGTTTTTTCTTTTCACTTGTTTATCCTCTTTTCGCAAAAAATTTCGGTCGCAGGTCAATTCCTGCCTCTCACCCCGAAACACGGGTTCCCATCGCAAAAATACAAGACACAAGGCGCTCCCCTTCTATCCGCCCGAAGCCCTCGGGAATGGCGCAAGTCACTTCCTTTCAAAACAAAATAAAAGCAGCTGCTCTGTTTGGGGCAGCTGCGTAAATGCGTGGTGAAAAAACATCAAGTACCTACGTTGGCATTACCCAAATCAGGTCTACGGTCAAAGGTGAACACCTTTTTCTCAGCCTGTCCCACAAGCTCCCGTCTGCTAAAAGGTATTATACACCGATTTGATGAATTTTTCAAGTCCTTTTTATTTCTATGCTGTTTTTATACATCAAGCTCATCGTAGTAGCCTTTGCGCGCGAACAGTATCGTGTCGTATTCGTCAGCCTCGTCAACATACACACCCATAGAGCCTTTGACGGTCATAAAGCCCGCGCCGTCCTCCTGCGTATCGTCATACAGCCTGCTGAAAAACTCCAGCGCCCCGTCATACGTTTCGGGGACTTTCTCGCCGCCGTAGTAAATATCCGCTTCGTCGGGATATATTACCTCTATCCCATCAAACTTGTAGTTATCGTCATAGAAAGCGTGAAAGCAGCTGTAAACATCAATTTCGGTATCGCCGCCGAACTTGACGAACGAATCTTCGGGCGTGCCGAATGCTTTGTGAACATCCTCTCTCGGCGTGCCGAAATTTACCCCGTTTATTGATATGAAAGGCACAACATCGATCCTTGTTTTCTGCATAGCTTTATCTCCTTGTTACATTGTGCCGAAAATGCGGTCGCCCGCATCGCCAAGCCCGGGAACGATATAAGCGTTCTCGTTGAGCCTTTCGTCGAGCGCGCCGACAAATATTCTGATGTCGGGGTGAGCCTCCTGCAAGCGCTTCAAGCCCTCGGGCGCAGCGATTATGCACATAAAGCGTATATCCTTGCAGCCCTTTTCCTTGAGCATATTCACCGCGTCAACAGCCGAACCTCCCGTTGCGAGCATAGGGTCAGGCACGATAGTAAGGCGCTCGTCAATATGGTCGGGCAGCTTGCAGTAGTATTCGTGCGGCTCGTGTGTGACTTCATCGCGGTAAAGACCTATGTGACCAACCTTTGCAGACGGGCACATCGCAAGTATGCCGTCTACCATTCCCACACCTGCGCGCAGTATTGGCACAACAGCGAGCTTTTTGCCCGCAAGCACAGGCTGCATGGATTCGGCAACAGGCGACTTGACAGGTATAAGCTCGGTCGGCAGATCGCGCAGAGCCTCGTAAGCCATAAGGCTGCCTATCTCGCCCACAAGCGTGCGGAAATCCTTTGTGCCTGTTTTTTCATCGCGCAGAAGCGTTATCTTGTGCTTGACAAGCGGGTGATCCATAATAAATGTGTTGTTCATAGAATTTATCCTCCCACAATATTGCTTTACTTGATTATACCACATTTTCCGAGCCGTTTCAACAGTATCCTGCCCTAAAATCACCCTGCGTAACTGTGCGAATTAGCCAAAGCGGGCGTGCAGGTGCGGCTGCAAAATCGGCTTTTTCGTTAAATGACCGCAAAAGCGCTTGACAAATGGGTGCGAGGGGGTGTATAATGTCAGCAGTATAAATGCCATGACAAAGACAAGTAGCACAGGATATCGTTCACAGTGATTGCGGGATAGTGCAAACCGCATAACAGAGCTTGTGTGAATAACACTTTCGAGCAGCGACCTGAAAGCGAGATGCAAGTAGGGAAGACGTTTACCGCGCGTTAAGCGGTGAGAGTGACCGTGCGAGGGCGCGGTAATTCAGGTGGTACCACGGGTATATCGTATACGTTCCCGTCCTGTTGAAAAATGCAGGACGGGTTTTTGTTTTTCCGAACGGTGTTCGGAAAAAGTGAATAGTGAAGAGTGAAAAGTGAATAGTGAAAAATTAAGGTGTCGCCTTACGGCGATGAATTTTCTTGCATCTGAAAGCGAAGCGCTCTTTAATGATTAAGAGTGTAAGCGTAAAACAAACGGGAAGAAAAAATCAATATAAATAATCATACGGAGGTAAGGTCTTATGAAGCACATTGACATCAAGGAAGTTTTTGCTGACAAGTCGCTGTTGAATACGACTGTCACGGTCTGCGGCTGGGTGAGAACAGCGCGAAATTCAAAAAACGTAGCGTTTATCGAGCTTAATGACGGCACAACGCTCAAGCATATACAGATAGTTGTTGATAAGGAGTCGGGCATAGATTTTGAGGACGCGCTCAAGCTCGGCAGCTCTCTCAAGGTAGAGGGAACTGTTGTTGAGGGAAGAAACGAGGTACCCGAGATAAATGCAAAGAGCATCACTGTTATCGGCACCTGCCCTGCGGAGTATCCTCTGCAAAAGAAAAGACATACCCTTGAATTCTTGAGGACTATGCCTCACCTGCGCGGCAGAACAAATACCTTCAACGCCGTAATGCGCGTGCGCTCGGTGCTTGCACAGGCTATACACAACTATTTCAGGGACAGGAACTTTGTCTATGTCAACACTCCGCTTATCACAGGCAGCGACTGTGAGGGTGCAGGCGAGATGTTCCAGGTAACGACCATAGGCTACTCAAATGAGTACAAAAACGAGCAGGAGTATTACGAGAACGACTTCTTCGGCAGAAAAGCGGGCCTGAGCGTATCGGGTCAGCTCGAGGGCGAAATGGCTGCAATGGCTATGGGCAAGATATACACCTTCGGACCGAGCTTCCGCGCCGAGAACAGCAACACTCCAAAGCACCTTGCAGAGTTCTGGCACGTTGAGCCCGAGATAGCTTTCGCAGAGCTTCCCGAGGTCATCCAGACCGCAGAGGAAATGATAAAGACAGTGATCAGAACTCTTCTGGATACCTGCCCTGATGAAATGAAATTCTTTGACGAGCATTTTGAAAAGGGACTCATCGACAGGCTCGAAGAGCTTATCAGCCACGACTTCGGCGTAGTTACCTACACCGAGGCTATCAAGCTGCTCAAGGAGTCGGGCGAGAATTTCGTTTACCCTGTTGAGTGGGGCTGCGACCTTCAGACCGAGCACGAGAGATACATCTCCGAAAAGGTGTTCAAAAAGGCAGTGTTCGTTACCGACTATCCAAAGGAGATAAAGTCGTTCTATATGAAGCAGAACCCCGACGGCAAGACCGTTGCCGCAGTTGACCTGCTCGTTCCGGGTGTGGGCGAGATAATCGGCGGCAGCGAGAGAGAGGCAGATTACGATAAGCTCGCTGCAACCATGAAAGAAAGAGGAATGAACCTTGATCTGTACAGCGACTATCTGGATCTGAGAAAGTACGGAAGCGTTCCTCACGGCGGCTTCGGTCTCGGCTTTGAAAGACTTATAATGTATGTAACCGGTATGCAGAATATCAGAGATGTTATCCTGTTCCCAAGGACCGTAGGCAGCATAAGATAAATCAGTATTTGTGGGTCTGAACGACCTATAAGGGCTTGCCAAAGACAAGACAGGTTTTTCGGTCCAGCCTTTTCTCGTAAAAAAGGCTGGCGGGTCAAGGGCAATTTCAAACAGTCCTGTGGACTGTTTGAAAGAGGGGACGCCCTGCAAGAGAGGGCGTGCCCCTGTGGAGAATATTTCCGCCATTTTTCCGCAATCCGCCTGCAAAAAGGCGGATTGAATAGCTCTTGTTTTTTGGGGGCTTTCCGATCGCCCCCAAATGCCCCTTCGGACACACTCTCTGACATGGTGCACAAATGCGGATTTACCACAGTATTTTAGGTTTAAACAAAATAGGTTAAAACGAACTGTAAGGAGTGAGTATTATGTCAAAAGAACTGTATATCCCCAAGGGCTACAAGTCTAAACTGACACTTCGGGAAACACAGCACGCTATCAAATATATCAAGGACGTTTTTCAGCAGGCTTTGTCATTTGCACTGACGCTTGACAGAGTGACCGCACCGCTTATCGTGCGCAAGGGCAGCGGTATCAACGATGACCTCAACGGCGTTGAGCGCAAGGTCGAGTTCACTATCAAGGAGATAGACGGCAAAGAGGCTGAGATAGTGCAGTCGCTTGCAAAGTGGAAGAGAATGGCGCTTTACCGCTACGGCTATAAGGCAGGCGAGGGCATCTACACCGATATGAACGCGATCCGCCGCGATGATGATACCGACAATACCCACTCGGTTTTTGTTGACCAGTGGGACTGGGAAAAGGTCATCACCCGCGAGCAGAGAAACGAGGAGTATCTCAAAGACGCTGTAAGATCAATAGTTAAGGCGGTTGCCTATACCAAGCGCAAGGTCGGGCTACGCTACGGCGTGCTTGACGGTACGATAAAAGAGGAACCGTTCTTCATCACCACCCAACAGCTTGAAGACATCTACCCCGATAAAACGCCCAAGCAGCGCGAGCGGCTCATCACCAAAGAGCACGGCACAGTGTTCCTTATGCAGATAGGCGGCGAGCTGAAAAGCGGAATAAAGCACGACGGCAGAGCGCCCGATTATGACGACTGGTCGCTCAACGGCGATATTCTTGTGTGGGACGAGGTGCTTGACAACGCGCTCGAAATATCCTCAATGGGCATCAGGGTTGACGAAAAGTCGCTGGCAAAGCAGCTTGAGATATGCGGCGCGCAGGAAAGAATGCAGTACGATTACCACAAGATGATAGCAGACGGCACGCTTCCGCTCACTATCGGCGGCGGTATCGGTCAGTCAAGACTTTGTATGCTGCTTCTCGAAAAGGCACACATCGGCGAGGTGCAGGCATCTATCTGGTCTGACGAAATGACCGCAAAGTGCGCAGAGAACGGCATAGTTCTGCTTTGACGGAGGACACAATGAACGGAAAGCTTATTGTTATAGAGGGACTTGACGGCAGCGGCAAGGCAACACAGGCAAAGCTGCTCGCGCAGACGCTTGCGGAAAACGGCGAGAGGGTGAAGAAGATAACCTTTCCCGACTACGAAAGCGAGTCATCAGCGCTTGTGAGAATGTATCTTCACGGCGAGTTCGGCAGCAGGCCGGGCGATGTCAACGCCTATGCGGCATCGGCATTCTACGCAGTTGACAGATTTGCAAGCTACAAAAAGGACTGGGGCGAGCTTTACCGCGGCGGCGGACTGATAATCGCCGACAGGTACGCGACCTCAAACGGCATACACCAGTGCTCAAAGCTTGACGAGAGCCTGTGGGACGAGTACCTTGCGTGGCTTGAAGACTTTGAGTATAAAAAGCTCGGCATACCCGCGCCCGATACCGTCATCTACCTCAAAGCCGATACCGACATCAGCCAGAAGCTTATGAACGGCAGATACGGCGGCGACGAGAGCAAAAAGGATATCCACGAGGGCGACATCGAATACCTCAAACGCTCGCAGAAGGCGGCAGCATACTGTGCGCAAAAGCTTGGCTGGAAAACAGTCGAGTGCGTAAAGGACGGCAAGATGCGCACTATCGAGGACATACACAACGAAATAATGACATTGATATGACGAAAAAAAGACACCTCACAACGAGATGTCTTTTTTGTTTTGCAGTTATGCTTACTGCGCGGTGAATACCTCGCCGCCGAACTTGATAGACTTCACCTTGCTGCTGTCTATCTTGTCAATAAACCATACGTTAGTATTGGGGTCACCCTTGTCAGAGCGCGCACCGCCGTCCGCTAAACTCGGTATACTTGTCTGCGTTTTTGTGGGGTTGTATTCATCATCAAAGGTTATCTGATATTCTGAAAGCGCGTTTCCGACCAGCTTACTTGCGTCCATAGTGCAGTTGAACTGGTAGTCTGTCAGCCATAAGGTCTTTTCGCTTGCAGACTTGAAAACTCTCTCGGGTACATTTTTTCTGACCGTGACCGTCAGCCTTCTGTCCGCAGGGATAAAGCGACAATCTGTTCCCTCTTTCTCGGTGCAGGTAAAGACGATGTCAAACTTTGTGCCGTCTTTGAAGGTGTCAGAGCTGTTGACTCTGTTAAGGGTAACAGTGGTGGTGAGTGTATCGCCGTTTATGACGTGCGTTGATGAACTCGAACTTCCGATCTTTGGCAGCTCGTCAAGGTTTATGGGAGCTGCCTCGATGCGGGTCTTCCCATTTGATGCGTTCGCCTTAGCGTCCAGTGCCAGCAGCTTTTTGGCATCATCGTTGAGCGCCGTCAGCTTGACGTTTACGCGCAGGCTGTGGTCTGATGCGAACATCTCGGTCATTTCGCTCTTGAATTTCGCCTGCTCGACGTTTACTTCCTCGACCTTGTTAAAGGTTATGCCGTCATAGATGATTGAGGTCACCTCATCTGAATTTATCGAATCGTTAAAGAAGTGCAGCAGCTTGTAACCGCCGTTAATGTATCCGCCGCCCGTGCAAAGTGTATCTGTGCCAAATTGATCGAGGTGATTAAGCTCCTGCTTGGTGAAGCTCTTTTGCGTAGAGTTTGCAAGGTTAAATTTCATATCAAACAATAGATTGTAGAGGTTGTTTTTATCCTCGTGGTTGGTATAGAAATAGAAATCTGACACCCTGAACACCTCGCCGTTTGCCGACGTAAAGACCTGTTCTGCGGCGTTTACTTTGTAGCTGAGCTTTGCAGATGCGATGATCGAGAGA
>CADAEJ010000082.1 GCA_902786965.1 uncultured Ruminococcus sp.
ACCACGCTGTTTCTTGACTGTCTGCATTTCAACAAAAAGGGCAAGATAGTACTCAAGTGCGACAAGTTCCGTATGAGTATGAGAAAGCGGCTGAAAAAGGCTACCGAGCTTGGTTTTTCGATGAGGGCGGTAAGCTGTCCGTCGTGCGGCGCAAGCTTTGATGCGCACAATGTCAAAGACTGCCCGTACTGTCACACGCCTTACGAGCTTGAGAACGATGACTGGGTAATCACTGATATGTGGTAAAAGAAACTGTATGTGCAAAAATGTGCGCTGTTTATTATGCAACGGCGCGCATTACTTTTTACAATATCGCTATTGAAAAATGCGTACGGGTGTGATATAATATTTAAGTAAGATTTTTATATTTGGAGGTATAATACAATGGGAATGTTTGATAAGCTTATCGCAAACCTTAAGGCAAGCAAGAAAACGATCGTTTTCACGGAGGGCACTGACGAGCGTATACTGTGGGCTGCTGACAAGCTGCTCAAGGAGGAGCTTATGGGTGTTATCCTGTGCGGAAACGTAAGCGATGTAAAGGCTGCTGCTGACAAGGGCGGCTTTGACGTTTCAAAGGCAGAGATACTCGACCCTGCCACCTACCCTGAGATGGAGGCTCTTGTTGCGCAGATGGCAGATCTTAGAAAGGGCAAGATGACAGAGGATGAGGTAAGGGCTGCACTTGCTAAATCAAACTACTTCGGCACGATGCTGGTAAAGGCAGGCAAGGCTGACGCGCTGCTGGGCGGTGCGACATACTCGACTGCGGACACGGTAAGACCTGCACTTCAGATAATCAAGACAAAGAAGGGCTCGAACCTTGTAAGCTCCTCGTTCATTCTTTTCAGAGAGAAGGACGGCGCAGAGGAGAAGATCGCGATGGGCGACTGCGCTATCAACCTTGGCTACACGGACAGGCTGGACAAGGACGGAAACGTTGTTCTTTCAGCTGCAAGACAGCTTGGTGAGGTCGCTGTTGAGACTGCAAGAACGGCTGCGTTCTTCGGCATTGATCCGAAGGTCGCTGTACTGAGCTTTTCGACATACGGCTCGGGCAAGGGCGGCACGGTGCAGCTTTCGCACGATGCTGTTATTGAGGCAAGAAACATTGATCCTGAACTTGTTATTGACGGTGAGTTCCAGTTCGATGCTGCGGTATCGGCAGAGGTAGCTAAGACAAAGTGCCCTGATTCAAAGGTGGCAGGTCAGGCTAACACATTTATCTTCCCGCTTATCGAGGCAGGAAACATCGGCTACAAGATCGCGCAGAGACTTGGCGGGTTTGAGGCATACGGTCCTATTCTTCAGGGTCTTAACGCGCCTATCAACGACCTTTCAAGAGGCTGCACGGCTGATGAGGTGTACAAGATGGCTATTATCACAGCGGGTATGGCTTGATAGGTCAAAGAATATCAAAAGTAAGAGGCAGGAACGGTTCTTGCCTCTTTTTTATCTCTTGCACTAAAAAGGGAAGCCCGATACGGTCAGACTCGCCGTACCGGGCTTTATAGTGGGGTAAGATGAATGCGTTTTGTGTTTCTCCTGCTTATCTTTCGGGGAGAAGGACTGCTGCGATGATGTATGCAAGCAAGCCTGTGCCTGTGCAGGTAAGCAGGACGGCGGCGATCCTTACGGCGTTGGGGTCGATATTCAGGTACTCGCCGATGCCGCCGCAGACTCCGCAGAATACGCGGTTGTTTTTTGACCTGAATAGTCTTTTTCTCTCTGTCATAGTTTTCTCCTTTGGCATTGTTGTTCTACTTGTTTATTGTATGCTTTTGTGCGGTGGTGTGTCAGCTATCATCACTGAAGTAATAAGCGCCGACGATCAGCACGATGGGTATTACCGAAATTATCATTTTGTTATCTCCTGTTTTTGTATCAGCTGAAGCTTATATCTATATCGCCCAAGCCGTTGTCTATTTTTATCTTATACTTTGCGCCTGATGAGCCTGTTCTGCCCTTGATGTCAACGTCGCCGTGGTCGCCGGAGATCCTGTAATCCTCGCCGTCGCCGCTGATATTGAGGTCGATCTCGCCCATACCGTTGTCGATGTCGGTATCATGCAGTACGCAGTTGGTCAGCTTTATTTTGCCCATGCCGTTGTCGATATCTGTTTCGCCGAGGGTGCTGTCAAGCACTGTCATTTTGCCCATACCGTTGTCGAGTTCGGTCTTTTCGGCGCGGCAGTTGATGAGCTTAAGCGTGCCCATGCCGTTGTCGATCTCAAGCTTTTCGCAGTTTATGGTATTGATGGAGACATCGCTCAGGGAGCTGCCGATCTCGACCTTTTCAAAGGTCAGGCTTGTCGGGAGCTGCAAATTGATAGTTGCCTCGGGGTACACGTCCTTGAGGAACGGTATTTTTGACACGCCTGAAAATCTGAGTATGCTGAAGATGGATTTTCTTTTGATGTAGAAGGTGTGATCCTTTACGCCGTAGGTATAAACGCCCTCGGGAGCATTCTGGATAGAAAGGTGGATCCGGTCGTCATCTGAAGGTGTGATGTTTACGGTCGCGCAGTCAAACTCCAATTCAAGATCCCTTATGTCATCGGTGTCCTGGTCGGAGTAGAGGTTCTCGGCTTTTGCGTACTTTTTCAGGTCGGTGTTAAGGCACCATACCAAGCCTGCTACCGCTGTGATAACTCCGACGAGCATTACCCACACTGCGATGGGAACACGTCTTTGCAGCTTATCGCCCATTGCATCGTATTTAGCCATTGTCGCTCACCGCCTTGCTGTTGTTTACATTGTTAAAGAGCTTGCGAAGCGCTCCTATGACCCAGGTAAAGAACTTTTTGAAAAGTCCGATAACGAATTTGCAGAAAGGCATGAATATCAGCACGCCGAGTCCGATAAGGAACAGTCCTACGCCTATCATAAGAACGCCGACGGGCGGTGCCTGAAAGGCTGTTACGCCGCCTGTGACAAGAAGTCCCACGCCCACGCAGCCGATAGAGAAGATGACTGCTGCAAGGCCTACGGCGACAGCGAATGCACCGGAGAGCAGACCGATAAGGGTAGGCGCCCACACGATAGATGTTACTAAAACGATTATAAGCAGCGCGGTGCGTCTGTTATCGGGGGCAATGTTGTAGGCGGGCTGCGTGGTTTGCGTCTGCTGTGCGCCGCGGTTGTCAACATAGTCGTCCATTGTTGGCTGTGGTTTTACAAAGCCGACTGCGCCGTTCTCGGCAAGTATCTGCTTTGCAAGCATTTCAGGGTCGCCGAGATTTTGTGCGGTCTGTTCCTCGTTCTCGTATCCGCCGTCAAGGAAAAGCTCCTCGTAGAATTCAAGTGCATCGTTGATTTCGTCATTTCCCAGACCGCCGTCTACCAGCTTTTGTCTGAGTATTGTCATATACTCTAATCTTTTCATATCCCCACTATGCTTTCTGACGAAAGCAGTTCCTCCTCTTCATTATTATTTGTAACTGTTTTCTCTGTCTGGTCTTTTAAAAGTATACTGTCTACCTTTTGCTTATGCTCAAGCCACTCGCTGCGGTAGCTGCTCAGCTGTGCGGCACCTTTGGCTGTAACGTGGTAGTATCGTCTGTTGCGCCCCATATATTCTTTATCGTAGGTTTCGAGCATCTGGCTCTTTTGCAGCCGCTTCAGCACGGGGTAGAGCGTTGATTCGGAAACGTCTACCGCTTTGCGCATCGTCTGGGTTATCTCGTAGCCGTAGGTATCCTCGCAGCTGACGATTGCAAGCACCATTGAGTCGAGCAGACCTGCACTTATCGGGAAGCTCATCGTTCCAACTCCTTTCAGGTGATTTTTTGTTTTGTTGTCTTTTTTCTTTTGGTCTACAATATTTTTTCTCTGTGATATTTTTTTGTGTCTGATATTCTATCACTGTACATATTATACGGCATATAATATTATTTGTCAATAGGATATTGCAAAATAATCTAAATATGTATAGCTGCACAAGAAAGATGGTGGTTTAAGCCGCTTGTTTTACCACTTTTGCACAAAAAAGCGCAAAAAAATACCTTTCTCGCTGCGGTGCAGTAAGAAAGGTATTGCAGATCTTATACTATATCAGAGGCTTTTGGCATCGGTGAGGTTTATGCCGTTTGCTCCGAGCTTGATCTGGTGATCGAGTCCGACAAACTTGCCGCCCTGCTGCCAGAGGACTTCCTTGACGAAGTTATACTTCTCGGTATCCCACGTTCTGAAATCGTCCTTGACGAGTCCGCCTGTATCGCCCGAGTTGGCGTTGAAGCACCAGAAGGTATGGTTGAGGTGGTTGTCCTTGATAAGCTTGCGCATATAGGTCATCCACTTGAGGTTGGGGTCTTTCATAAAGCCGCCCCACTCGCCGATGAGCAGAGGTGCTTTATTCTCTTTATGGATATAGAACCAGTTATCCTGCCAGCAGTCTTTCATAAGGCTGTCAAAGGTATAATCGGACTTGAACCACGGCTGCTCGTAGACTGTCGGGCCGTAGTCGTGCGGGGAGTAGACGAGCTTGTTCTGATACTTGCCAAGGTCGATAGGGAAGTCTCTTACGGCTCTGAGGTTGCCGCCCCACCAGTTGAAGTAGTAATCGTCCTTATCCTTTGACGAATAGTCGCCCTTGGAGTTCTTGGGATAGATCTCTGTGCCCTCGATCATAATAAGGACGTTGGGGTTCTTTGCAAGCACCTTTGCGGCTGCGGTCTCTGCGACATACTTCCAGTTGTTTGCGTCCTTTGAGGCGTTCCAGATAGCCGCGTTCTTACCCTCGTCGGGCTTGCCGTGAGGCTCGTTTTTGAGGTCGTATGCGATGATGGTATCGTTGCCCTTGTATCTGTCAGCCATCCACTCGAGCGCTTCCATATACTTTTCAACGCTGATCTTATCGGTATACCACAGGTTGACGTTATGGCCGCTTGCGTTGGTCTCGGCGCTGTGGATATCGGGCATTACCTTCATGCCGTTTTCCTCGGCGAGCTTCAGGAAGTAGTCGAAGATCTGAAGGCTGTTCATATCGTTGAGTGCGGGGTTATAGGCGTTGTTGTAATTTGCCTTGGGGTACTCGCCCTTTTTCCACTGAAGCAGCAGCTCGGCGGAGATAGGCACTCTGATAAGGTTGAAGCCGTGGTCGGCGATAGATTTTACGGTCGGAACGAGCTGGCTGTTCCAAAGTCCGTCAAAGGTATTGGTGCCTGTATTGTAGCCAAACCAGTTGACACCTGTGAGCCAGACCTGCTTGCCGTCTTTATCCAGTATCTTATTGCCGTCGGTATGCAGCCAGTCATCGCCCTGCTTTGCGTTTTTGGTTCGGGTGAGAAGCGCGGATACATCGGCTTTCTTTTCGCCCTGCTGGGTGGTATTATTGCTGTTTCCGCCGCTTATATCTATTTTGCCTGCTTTTACGGTCATAGCCTTGCCGTTGAGCTTTGCAGACTTGATATTGAGCTTTCCGCCTGTACCGATATTGCAGCCGACATCGGTGATGCTTGCACCTTTCTTTATCTCGCCGTTATGCGGGGCATTGGTGATGGTAAGGGTATTGCCGCTTACTGTGAAGTTGCCGCACCAGCCGCTGCATGATCTGAGGTCTTCGACATCCAGCACGAGCGTCCAGTTCTTGATATCTTCATCGGTATTGTTGATTATTGAAAGTGAAAGGCCGCACATTTTCTTGTCGCCGTCTTCCCAGCTATTGCCCTCGGTATAGGCGAGGTAAAGCCCCTTGCCGAGCTTATCGGCGCTTGTTTCGGACTTTGAGCTGCCTTGTGAATCATCGTCCGCTACGCCGCTGACATCGGTAATGCTGTTGTTGGTGACATCGCCCGATGTGCCCGAGCTGTCGGACTGTGATGAATCAGCCGAATCGCTGTCGCTGCTTGAATCGTCCTTCTTTTTGCCTGAAAGCATGACAACGATAAGCACGATGAGCAGTATGATTATCACCACGCCCATTACGATGAAGCCGATGACTACTTTTTTGCCCGAATCGGCTTTGGGTTTTTCGGTCTGTGTTTCGGCAGCGGTCACTGCCTGCTGCTCGTTCGTTTGCTGTGTGGTCTGTTCGGTGTTCTCTGTTTTCTTTTCATCGTCCATGTTTACAACCCACTCTCCAAAATGTTTTAACGGTACATACTTGTAATAATTTCATACCCTACCATTATAGCATAGCGATTTTTAAATTACAACAAAAAACAAAGAATTGTTACAACTTTTATACATTTGTTTTTCAATTAAAAAAGCACTGCTTTTGATTTGTACAAAAACAGCGCTTTGAGTTATCTTATATACCATCTCTTGCCTGTAAAAGTGAGCACACCTATAAGCCGAGTTTTGTCGAGTGCGGTAATCTATCTACGCCGTACGTCGCCGCACGGCTCAAGCCACCTATGACCGCAAGCCTGACGAGCAGCCATTGACTTGCGCATCACCATTGGTGTTGCATCGGATAAGGTTTACATGGGGAGGTCGCCCTCGGCTGACGTTATCAGCTATCCTGCTCTGTGATGCTCGGACTTTCCTCATAAACTAATTCGTTCACGCTACCGCATAGTATGCTCACTTTTAGAGGCAAGAGATGCCACGCGTTAGTTGTCTATATCGCTTTGATCCTCGATGACGTAATCTGAATTCTCCGAGACAGGTTCAAAATTGCCTGTGACGGTATCGCGCACGTTTTTATGTATAGCATCGGTCTGCGCGGCGTGCTGCTCGGAGCAGAGGTCATCGTTTTTCAGCATGAACCTTACAGCCTGGCGGTGGTTTATTATGGTGACATTTCTGTGTGTGCCGCCTGCCTCGCCGTCGGTCGTCCAGGGGATATCGCTTTGGCTGGTGAAGGTGACCTTGGAGGTCTTGAAGGTAACAAAGTTTTTATCCTTGAGCTTATTGGTCGCGGCATTGGCGATAAGGCTTGAAAGCTCTATCGCGTTTTCGGGAGTTCTGGCAAGCACGACCTCAAACAGTCCGTCATCAAAGCAGACATCTTTGGAGATGAGCTTTTTCATTCCGCCTATCGAGCGAGAATTGGAGATGAGCCCGACGATAAAGCTATCGGTGAAGGTCTCGCCGTCATGCTCAACGGTGACGGTCTGCCCCGATATTTTAGGCAGCGATTTGAGAGCTTCGACGATATACGCGGCGTGACCTATCTTATTCTTGATGCTCTGGGGTGTCATATACGAAACGTCGGTGAAAGCGCCGAAGCCTGCGACATAGACAAAATACTTATCGTTGAACTGGCCGATATCACAGTCATAATACTCGCCGTTCATAATATCCTTTCCGGCGCTGACCATTTTCTTTGAGATGCCGAGTGAGTTGGCAAAGTCATTGGTCGAGCCTGCGGGGATATAGCCAAGCGGTATTTTCAGCTGCGGCTCGCTTTCGCGCAGCTTCATAAGTGCGCTGACCGCTTCTGAAAGCGTACCGTCACCACCTGATACTACGATAAGGTCATATTCTTTTCCGCTTTGGACTATTTTATTATGACCGTCGCCCTGTGCCTGTGTTGCATAGGCAAGCACTTCATAGCCGCCTGCTGTGAAGATGTCGATTATTTCGCAAAGGCTGTCTTTTATATGACCTTTGCCTGCGTGCGGGTTAAAAACGAACAATAGCTTTTTCATATTCTGCATACCCCTTGTCTCCCTTACACGTTTTTATATCTTCTTATCTTCTTCATTCTTCCCAAACAAAACTGACCAACAGTCATAATACATACACATATATTATAACATATTTTGCGGTGGATTGTCAATATACGGGCTGTTTACAATTTATGCTTTACAAGTCGGGGGAATTGTGATATAATATCCAAAGTATGCGTTTGGGATAGAATGAATATATTTTAGTATATTCACAAAAAAAGGAGTTTTTGAAGTGCTGAAAAAGTACATTATCACATTTTTTATATCTATGGTGCCGCTGGTCGAGCTGCGAGGCGGTGTGCCTTTCGGTACGGGTATGGACCTGCCGTGGCACTGGTGCCTTATCGTGTGCATGATAGGCAACATGATACCTGTGCCGCTGATTTTCTTCTTTGCGAGGAAGCTGCTGCTGTGGGGCAGCAAGAAAAAGGTGGTCGGCAAGTTCTGCAGCTTCTGTCTGCAAAAGGGCGAGAGGGGCGGCAAGAAGTTACAGGAAAAGGCGGGCAGAGGCATTTACGTTGCGCTGACCTTGACTTTAAAAAGAGCACGCTCGCGGTGGTGCTGGGCGTACTGCTCGCGGGTATCATCATGACGGTGGTGAGCCAGGTCGTAAAGGGCGGATTTGCGCTGTTTTAATAGGATGCTTCAGTTGAACTTGCAGTCGCTTGGTTACTGCAAGTTCGTTTAATGTTACAGCGGTATTGAAAGGGGAGTGCGCGCGTGGGTGCGGGTCTGGTCATCGGTAAGCAGATATTGATAATGTTCATAATACTTGCGCTGGGCGTGGTTTGCAATCTCAAGGGGGTCATCACCAGGGACGGCACAAAGAGTCTTTCGGTAGTTGAGCTGAACATTGTAAATCCTGTACTTATTTTTATGTCGTATCAGACGGACTACGAGCCTGCTTTGCTGAAAGGCTTGATGTGGTCTTTCGCGCTGTCGGCTATATCTTTTGCGGCGGCTATCCCTCTGGCGACGCTTATGGTGCCGAAAAAGAGTCAGTACAGCGTGATACAACGCTTTTCAATTATATATTCAAATTGCGGATTTATGGGTATCCCGCTTATTATGAACATTTACGGCAAGAACGGTGTGCTGTACCTAACGGCTTACATCACGCTTTTCAATCTGCTTGTGTGGACGCACGGGTACATTATGATGAAGGGTCAAAAAGATTTTTCAACGCTTGTAAAGGCGCTGCTTTCGCCCTGCGTTATTGCAACTGTACTTGGCTTTGTGTTTTACATAACAAACATTCGTCTGCCGCAGATACCTTACAAGGCGATGGACTACATAAGCTCGATGAACACGCCGCTTGCGATGCTTATTGCGGGCGCGACCGTGGCGCAGACCAACATTCTGAAGGCGTTCAAGGGTGCTGCGATATACCGCGTTTGCGCAGGTAAGCTTATTATCGTGCCTGCGGTGACCTTTGCGCTCGTTTGGCTGATCCCTGCGCCTGATGTGGTCAAGATGGTGGTGACTATCGCTGCGGGCTGCCCTGTGGCTACAACAGGTACGATGTTTGCTATCACTATGGACAGGCATCCGCAGAAATGCTCGGAGTTCTTTGCGGTGACAACGGTTTTAAGCGGTCTGACCCTGCCGCTGGTGACTATGGTGTGCGATAAGCTGCTGTAACGCAAATCAGAGTTTGCCGCGGTGTGCGTGTCGAACAGCTGGGGGAAACCCTTTTGGAGAAGGGTTCTCCCCCAGACCCCTTTCCTAAACCTTTTATTGCTTTTTCGGCATTTGGGGACGCGTCCCCAAATAACGAAAAAGTAGTGAGAGTTTATAAGAGAGTGCAAAGAAAATTCTTTTCAGAAGAACTAACCCAACTATGCACCAAATATGCTCCAATAAATTCGGATTTACCGAGGTTTGCACAACACGGCTCTACTCTTGTACCGCTATCACAAAGTGAAAGCCCGGAGCGGCACGAAAGCCGCTGCCTGCTCAAACCGATATGCGACGGACAAGCGCGCCGCCGCG
>CADAEJ010000083.1 GCA_902786965.1 uncultured Ruminococcus sp.
CCTTTGCCACACGGCAGTCATCGTGCCATTCGTGGTGGAAGCCTGTGGAGTCGATAATTTCGGGACGTTGTGTCGATTCGTTGCCGCCAAGCCATATGCGGTTTTTAGCGACGTCCTCACTGCCGTATTTCTGGATGATCTCTCTGCCTTTCTCGTCCGTCGCTGTGAGAGTGAGGATCGTGCGCGCGCCAAGAGGTGCTGCTGTCATTGATGTGGCCTCAAGCTTGAACGACTGTGTAATCTGCTTTGCGGGTGTCAGCGCAGGTGATGACTGCGATGTGTTTGCGCCGCTTTTTATGCTGCTGTCATCATTTGCATTCAGGTGCGAAAGCCCCACGCCTGCGCATATCGCGATAGCTGCCGCAGCAGCGGTTATGCCGACCATTTTCCCTGTGGAGCGCTTTATCCTTGCGCCTGTGCCTGCGGCTCTGCGCTCGCCCGAAAGTATCTCATCAATGGCTGTTCTGTCAGCCGTAACGCCCTGCATATATTCTTTGTATAATTGCTGCACATCATAGTTTTTTTGTTTCATTACAGTTCCTCCTTTTCAAAAGCCTTTTGCAGAAGCTTTTTGCCCCTGCGTATAAGTGAAGCGGTCGTGTTGATGCCTTTGCCTATTGCGCAGGCTGTCTCCTGTATCGTCATACCCTGCGCAATATGCAGCATAAGCGGCAGACGGTATCTCTGCGGAAGCGAAAGCATTGCCCTTGCCGCCGCGCGCCGTGCAAGCACCCTCTCGTCACCGCTGCCCGAGTCTGTCACTTCATCAAGCGGCTGCGTCCTTGTGCGGTGGAATGACTTTGAAATGTTTTTTGCCTGATTTACCGCCGTGCGTATAAGCCACGGCAGAATATGCCCGTCCGTCATATCCTCCTGCGAAAGCAGCCTGAGAAATGCTTCCTCTGCGCAGTCCTGTGCCGACTCTATGTCACCGGTGTAATGCCACGCCGCACGAACTACCGTGTCAGCATAGCGCTCATATGCATCGGCTGCACGCTGCTTATCCATAAAGCATTCCTCCTTTCTTTTGAACCGTTCACTATATATACAACTGAGATGCCAGAATTTGTGCATTCAAGTTTTAAACAATTTGTAAACAAAAAGCTTACCTGCGGCTTGCAGATAAGCTCAATGTGTTGTATCCCTGCTTTTGCGGAACTTGTAAAACTCGTTGACAAGGCTTTTGCAGCCCAGCGACCTTATGTGTGCGTAGGTCACCCTGTAATTGCCTTTGTAGTGTCTGCCCGTGTACAGATAGCGGATGTTCTGCACAAGGTATTCGTCAATAGCGTGCAGACCTTTATCGCAGGTCAGCACAGGGAAGTACCAGCGCGACCAGGTGAAATCGTGTTCGCTGTCCTGCCCGTAAAACTTGCGGTCAAATATCTTTATCATCGCCCGAGCCGCCCTGTCGCCGTCAAGACCTCGCTTGCACCTCCACCGCAGGAGCTTTGCGGCTTTGCGCTTTATCTTGGCTTTCATCTTGCGCACGCTGGCATCTGCAAGGTCTATCTGACCGCAGTTATACTTAAAGCCGAGAAACTCCCACGCGCTGTGCGGCGGTGTAAGGCTGAACTTTTCATCGTTGAGCGCAAGCCCCTTTCGCTCGATGTGCGATCGGATCAGGTCAAAATACTCCTGCGCCTGCTGATGTGTGTCCGCAAGCACGAGAATGTCATCGGAGTATCTGAAATACGCCGCCCCCATTTCCTCAAAGCGCCTGTCAAGATCGGATAGATAAAGGTTCGCGCAGAAAGCCGAAAGCGGCACGCCTGCCATAGCACCGCGGTTTTCGCACACAACGCTCTGCCCGCATACCGCCTTGTCAAGCGTAAAAAAGCGCGAGAGAAAATCAAGCAGGGGAGCGTCATCGGTTATCACCTTTTCAAATTCGCGTGCAAGCTCCTGCGAGGGCATAGAGTTGAAATAGTTGTGCAGATCAAGCTTGAGCACCCACTTTTCATTCAGCCGCGGCGTGCGTATAACATCGTTCATAGCCGTGTGCGCGCCCGAATGCTGACGGAACGAGTAGCAGCCTTTGCAAAACGCGCCGTCATACTTGTACAAAAGCCACGCGAGCATTTTCAGTACCCACGTTTCGTCATCGCCGAATGTGTAGATAACACGCTTTTTGTGCGAGCCGTTTTTGTTTATCTCCCTTTTTAAAGGCAGTGAAAAATCCAGACTGCGCGCAAGCGTCAGGTACCTTTTTAGCGAGATGAACTCGTCAAGCTGTGCCTGCTCCTTTTTCGATATATTTCCGTGGGAAGCCCTGTACTGCGCAAATCCCGCCCACGCTTTTTCATCACAAAGCTTTTCAAGCAACGACATAACTTCACCCGCTTTTGCACATAATAAAAAGAGAAGAGAAACGGCTTTCAATTAAGCTTTAGCTTAATGTACAAGACTGAACACGGCACGGCTGTCTGCAAAGCCTTTTATCAGCACCGCGCTTCGCCCTTCGCAGACGCATAAAAATGCTTTCTCTTCTCCTTATTTACCGATATATTGTAGCACACAAAAGGTCTGCTGTCAATAGCTTTGACGCGGCAGTGCTTGACTATAACAATAAAATGGTGTATAATACTAAGAGTGTCACTATATCGTGGCAAAATTTTAAAGGAGGAATGTAAAATGCCTAAAAAACCATATTACATCACCACGGCTATTGCTTACACATCAAAAAAGCCGCACATAGGCAATACCTACGAAGTAGTCTTTACCGACGCGATAGCGAGGTTCAAGCGAATGCTTGGGTATGATGTTTTCTTCCTTACCGGTACCGATGAACACGGACAGAAGATCGAGGAGCTTGCCAATGCAGAGGGCATCACTCCGAAAGAGCACGTTGACAAGGTAGCAGGTGAGATAAGAGAGATCTGCGACCTTATGAATACATCGTATGACAAGTTTATCAGAACGACCGATGAATATCACGAAAAAACGGTGCAGAAGATATTCAAAAAGCTGTACGATCAGGGAGATATCTATAAGTCCGAATACGAGGGTATGTACTGCACGCCCTGCGAGAGCTTCTGGACACAGAGCCAGCTCGTTGACGGCAAGTGCCCCGACTGCGGACGCGAGGTAAAGCCCGCAAAGGAAGAGGCGTATTTCCTCAGAATGTCCAAGTATCAGAAACAGCTTGAAAAGTATGTGCTTGAGGACAATCCCGACTTCATCTATCCCGAGTCGAGAAAGAAGGAAATGTATAACAACTTCATCAAGCCCGGTATTGAGGATCTGTGCGTTTCAAGAACGACTTTCAAATGGGGCATACCCGTTACCTTTGATGACAAGCACGTTATCTATGTCTGGATAGACGCACTTTCAAACTATATCACCGCGCTTGGCTACGACCCCGACGGCTCGGGCGAGCTTTATAAAAAGTACTGGCCTGCCGACTGTCACGTTATCGGCAAGGACATTATGAGGTTCCATACTATCTACTGGCCTGTCATTCTTATGGCGCTGGGCGAGCCTTTGCCGAAGAAGGTGTTCGGTCACCAGTGGATGCTTTTCGGCACCGAGAAGATGTCAAAATCAAGAGGTAATGTTATCTATGCAGAGGACGTTGTCAAGGAGTTCGGCGTTGACGGCGCAAGATACTACCTGCTGTCAGAGATGCCCTTCGGCTCGGACGGCTCGGTGACTTACGAAACACTTATCGACAGATACAACGCAGACCTTGCCAATACCCTGGGCAATCTCGTCAACAGGTCTGTTGCAATGCAGAAAAAGTATTTCGGCGGAAAGATAATGGCTCCGTGTGCAAAGCAGCCGCTTGATGATGAGCTTATAAACAAGTGCATCGAAACTCCAAAGCTGGTAGAAAAGCTTATTGATGAGTTCAGAATGGCTGATACAATGGATACCATTATGTCGCTTGCAAAAAGGGCAAACAAGTATATCGACGAAACAGAGCCGTGGGTGCTCGGCAAGGACGAGGCGCAGAAGGAAAGACTTGCGACCGTGCTTTACGTCCTGCTTGAAACGATAAGGTTCCTGGGCGTGCTGTTAAAGCCGTTCCTCCCCGAAACGAGCGATAAGATACTTGCGCAGATAAACTGCGATATAGATACCTGGGAAAGCCTTGACAGCTTTGGCAAGCTGCCTGTCGGCATCACCGTGAACGACCCCGTTCCGCTGTTTGCAAGGATTGACGGCACAAAGCTGCTTGAGGAGATAAATCAGCGCATCGAGGAGGCTAAAAAGGCTGCGGGCGAAACCGATGAGCCTGAATTTGACCCTCCCGAGCTGCTTGATGAGATAACCATTGACGATTTTGCTAAGGCCGATCTGCGTGTTGCACTTGTCAAGAGTGCCGAAAAGGTCAAGAAAGCAAAGAAGCTGCTTTGCTTGCAGCTTGACGACGGTATGGGCGGCAGACAGGTCGTTTCGGGCATCGCAAACTGGTACAAGCCCGAGGACCTCGTAGGCAAAAAGGTCATCATCGTTGCAAACCTCAAGTCCGCAACTTTGTGCGGCGTTGAATCACAGGGTATGATCTGCGCAGCAGACGCACCCGACGGCTCTGCAAAGGTCATCTTCCCCGACCAGTCGCTTCCGTGCGGTTCTAAAATAAGATAAGTCATAGCAAACCGCCCAAAGCGGCTTTACAAGAATAAGGAATAAAGAAAAAGAATAAATTGTAATTATGGTGTGCGGCTCAGCCGCACTCCTTAATTATTCACTATTCACTATTCACTTTTCTCTATTCACTATATCTGTGCCTGTAGCTCAGCTGGATAGAGCGTCAGACTCCGACTCTGAAGGCCGTGCGTTCGAATCGCATCAGGCACGTTAATGCCCCGCGGCATATGCTGCGGGGTTATATTTGCATAACATAGAAACACAGCAGATAGTGGGGGAAGCAACAATGTATCTCAGAAAAAAACTGGTAACTGCACTCAAGATCAAAAACGTGCTGCTTTGTATCTTCAGCGTGGTCGAGATCTTCGTCAGCGCCTATTACATAGTCAGCGAGTTCACTGCATATTGGGATAAACCCGAATATGCATGGGGAGCAGTCGATATGAAGCTGTCCATCGTGCTTTTGTGCGTGGGAATCGGTGTGCTGCTGCTCGTTCTCGCATCTTCGCAGTTCATTGGCAACGCGGTGTTTTATTCAAGCTATTTCGAGGGCGACCTTGATGGCTTTGTCACCTGCGCCGACCTTTCAAGAGTTATGGGGAAAAGCCCGAGCGCCGTGTACCGCCACCTTGCATTCTACCGATTGATATATATGAAGGGCTTTGTGCTGAAGCAGAGCGAACAGGGAGCCTATGCCGAGCTTAACAGCAAGACCTGCTTGTGTGAGTGCAAAAACTGCGGCGCACATATCGAAAAAAAGGTCTATTTCACAGGCGAGTGCCCCTATTGCCACAGCAGCGACCTGCACGCAAAAGTGCTTTCGGGAGAGCATTTTTACAGTATATCAAACAATGCACATTCTGCCGCAGGCAACGCTGATTTCTACAGAGCAGGCTTGGTAAAGCTCAGGGCTGTGCTGTATTTTATCCTCGTTATCCTGGGGACATCTGTTGTCGCAATACTTGTATTGTTCACCGCTTCGCAGGTGAGCAATTATTTCGATAAAGAGTATCAGAAAAAGGTGCTGCTTGACGCTTCAAACCACCTCTATTCGTATGAGCTTATAAAAAAGGATATCCTTGATGTGATAGTTTTCGCCGTCACATTGATCGTCGTCCTCCTGCCTGCTGTGATCATGCGCTGGAAAAAGACTCTCGCGCTTTTCGCAGCGATACAGTGGTCGAAATTCTTTGCAACCGTAAGATCTCCGTTCGTTAAGGAGAGCCGCCTGCCGCAGTATTCGGTCGGCAAAGCAAAGCTTTCGCGTATGCGGCGCGCTATCCGCAACAGATATCTCAAGAATTGTACCCTTGAAGTGCATGACGATACGCTGATGGTCGCCCTGGCAAAAAAGGTCGTCAAAGACCAGTGCGTTAGCTGCGGTGCGCCTATCACAGGTGCCACAGACGAAAATACACGTTGCAGCTATTGCGGAAATCTTATTATGGGCGTTCTTGAAAAAAGATAGGATCATAAAGTGCCTTAAAACGTGGTTTCAGGGCACTTTATCATTTTGCAGAAGAAATTTTAAAAAAAGGCTTGACAAACTCAGATAGAAGTGATATAATAATTAAGCTGACTACATCAGTGGAATATATGCGGCAGTGCTGGAACTGGCAGACAGGCACGTTTGAGGGGCGTGTGTTATATGACGTACGGGTTCAAGTCCCGTTTGCCGCATAAATGAAA
>CADAEJ010000084.1 GCA_902786965.1 uncultured Ruminococcus sp.
GTGCCGAAAAAGCAATAAAAGGTTTAGGAAAGGGGCTTGGGGGACAACCCTTCTCCAAAAGGGTTTCCCCCAATTACGCGGTGTACACACCGCGGCAAATACTGATTTGTCTTACCCGCTTGTCAGCATTTCGTAGGTAACGCCGTACTTTTGGGCAATATCGCGCGCATACGACATCCCCTCGGGGGCAGCGACCTCCACCTTAAAGGAGCGTTTTCCGCCATCGCTTTTAACGACCAGCGATGCAGCCTTTGCGCCGACTGTCTGCGCATTCATATCATCAACATCAGCAGCAAGCTTGTGCATATGCGTGTTGTAAATAGTCCGCACCTGCTTTTTGAGGATAGCCCTCACCGAGTCGCGCGCGATGAAATAGCCCTCCTCGAAAGAAGTCGTCGAGAACGACTCGTTCAGCAGCAGCAGACTGTCTGCCGTGCAGTCAGCGTACAGCTGCTTGAAGCGCACGCACTCCTCACCGAGCCTTCCCAGGTCAATAGTCTTGTCCTCGTCAGCAGGGAAATGCGTGTAAATGCAGTCCACAGGCGCGTATTCAAACGACTTCGCCGCAACGCTGATGCCGCCCTGCGCCAGCGCAAAAAGCAGCCCGACCGCCTGCGTCACAGTCGTCTTTCCTCCCCTGTTTGCACCCGTGAGAATGTACACGGTATGCTCACTGTCAAAATCCAGATCGTTAAAAACGATGTCCGACGCATTTTCGACCGACAGCGCCAGACGCAGATTGTAAAAATCACGCGCCTGCATCGTCCTCTCGCCGCTGACAGCCTTCGCCTGACTGAACACGAACCCTGCCGCGCTGTACTTCTCAACAAACTCCGCAAACCTGATGTAATATGTAAACTCGGGAATAAGCCGCGAAATGTTTATAACCGCCACATCAACGTACTTTGAAAGCGTGTCGCTCAGCCGCTTTACCAGCGTGTCGAGCATCTTGTTCATCACCTTTTCAAGGTAGAATGTCGAGCTGTTCATCGCATCATCCTCGGGCATATTCACGATAGTCTGCCGCACCTTTGCGTCAACAAATCCACCCGTTGACTGCATTGCCAGAAAGCCCATTCCCTTTTGAAAAATAGCCGCAGGAGAACCGTTTGACGCGCGGTCGACCTCGTGGTAGCGCATATCACCGTTCCACTCGTTGTCCTCTTTTATGCCGCCCTTTGAAGCAAGTGCATCAGCAAAGCTCCCGACTATGCCCGACTTTTTGAACGGCTTGCTGTTGACCGAGATAAGCCCCATGCTCGTTGCCTCAAAGCGATCGTTAACGTTCACGCCGATAGTCACGCTGCGTATCTCCGATGCCTTGAGCTTGAGCTCGCCTATGTCCTTTCGCATCTGCGCAAAGCAGGAGTCCTCGTAAATGCCGTTGATATACTCGCGGAAGCGTATAAGCCCCTGCGATTTTATCCCCTCATCGCTCAGACACTCGCGCATCGCCTCAACGCATTTGATGTAATCGTCCAGCTCGTCAAGGCGGTGCAGCAGGTACCATATCCCCAGCTTTTCCTCCGTCTTTTTGGCCAGCGACCCAAAGCTTTTCATAAATTCGAGCCTCTCAAACAGCTCTGTTATTTTCTTTCGCAGCTGCGGCAGATCAAGAATATCCGCAAATACCTCCTGCCGAAAGCGCGCAGTTTCAACATCTGCGGTCATGCTCGAGATTATCCCCGAGATGTATTTCTGCTCCTTTGCATCACTTGTAAGCGCCTTGCAAACGCTGTCAAGTCCGAGATCGTGAAAAGCGCTTTCCGACATCTGTGTAAACTTCGCATCACCGTTTGGAAAAAGAATGCTTATACCCTTGCTGCCCATATTCCGGCCTCCCCTTTAACTTTATGATTATATTATATAGATTTTGCCGCCCTTTGTCAACCGCCCGCAGCGCGCTGTACCCGACTTTTTATGCTCTTTTGAGCCGTGCTTGATGAACTGCTGTATCCGACAACCATATCTTGTTGTCGTATACATTGCCACAACAATATGTAGATGTGCAGATATAAAAAAGCACGGTACAGGCTGCCCCATACCGTGCTATGAATATCACACCCTCTGCGCCTCGCCGCCGTTCATATGCGAGCTTTTGCGCAGGAACAGCGCGTAGTCCGCCAGAACTATCGCCGCGCAGACAGCCCAGATCACAGGCTCAACAATGCAGACACCGAAGTACCCGAGCCTTGGCGCAAGCACCATTACCACCAGCACCTTCAGCAGAAACTCTACCACGCTGCCCATTATCGGCACCAGCTTCTTGCCAACGCCCTGCAGGCTGCTGCGCAGTACCACCAGCACCCCCAGCACAAAGAAGAACGGAACGTTCCACACAATGTACCGCGCCGAGATCGCAAGCACCTCGCTGTCGTTCGTGCCCGTGATAAGATGTATCAGCGGCCTGTTGAAGATCACGCATACAAGTATCGAGATAACACTCCACACCGCCGTCAGCATAAACCCGAAACGTATCCCTCTGCGCACCCTGTCTATCCTGCCCGCGCCGTAGTTCTGGCTGGTAAAGGTCGATACCGACATCGCAACCGTGCTCATCGGCATCATAAACATCTCGTCGAGCTTTCTCGCCGCGCTGTGCGAGGTTATCGTCGTCGTTCCGAAACCGTTCACCGCACTTTGCAGTATCACCGAGCCGACCGAAACTATCGCAAACATCAGCCCCATCGAGATACCCGTGCTTGCCAGCTCACCGATAAGCTTTGTGTCCATATGAAAATGCTTCTTTTTGAAGATAAGGAAGCTGCACTTTTTCAGCGCGTAAATAAAGCACATCACGACCGAAAGCCCCTGCGAGATGACAGTTGCATAAGCCGCGCCCGCAACGCCCCAGCCAAGTACCTTTACAAACAAAAGGTCAAGCCCGATGTTGACAAAGCAGCTCACAATAAGAAAATACAGCGGAGCCTTGCTGTTGCCCACCGCGCGCATCATTCCCGCGAGCATATTGTACGCTATCGTCAGCGCGCTGAAAGCAACGATTATGCGCATATAGCTCTGCGTCTGCCCGATTATGTCATCAGGCGTGTTGAGCGCTTTGAGCAGCGGATGCAGACCGATAAGGCTGCCCGCCGTCATAATGACCGCAGTTATGCCCGACAGAAAATAGGTCAGCGCGACCGAGCGCTTTAGCGACCTTTCATCTCCCGCACCGAAGAACCGCGAGATTATCACCGCAAAGCCGTTCGTAAGGCCGAGCGAAAGCCCGATTATAAGGTTGTAAACAGGAGCCGCCGCACCTACCGCCGCGATAGCGTCATCACCAAGCACGTTGCCGATTATCGCCGTGTCCGCTACGTTGTAAAGCTGCTGAAAAACGTTCCCCAGCAGTATCGGTATCGAAAAAAGTATCAGCTTTTTGAGTATGCTACCTTGAGTCATGTTTGTAGAATTCTTCATTTTTCCCCTTCTTTCTGATACTATTTTAACAAATTTCGCAGGAAAAGTACAGCATTTATATTGTTTTTTCGTCATTTATATTGACTTAAACTGCACAGTGTGCTATCATTTTTACAGGTGATAATTATGAAAGAAAATATGGATAAACAAATCGCATATCTTGAATTTATAAACCGCGAAAACAGCTTTCGCCACCACCGTTTCAGCGAAGAACTGCGCGAGCTTGAGCTGCTGCAAAACGGTGACCTGCGCGCTCTTGACGAGGCTAAAAAGCTGTCTGATTCCGGCAGGTCAGGCCACCTCTCTGACGACCCTTTCCGCAACCGCCTGTATCTGAACATCTGCCACATTACGCTCTGTACGCGCTTTGCGATAGAGGGCGGTATGGATTCCGAAAAAGCCTACAATGCCAGCGACCTTTTCATACAGCGCTGCGATAAAGCAAAAAGCCTCGACGAGCTGAACACAATGCACGCCGAGGTCACCGAGTATTTTACGCGTCAGGTCGCCGCCGCAAAAAAGGCAAGCATATACTCAAAGCCCGTCATAGAGTGCATCGACTACATCAGCACCCACCTGCACGAAACAATATCCGTTCCCGAGCTTGCGCGCCTTGCAAACCTCAACGCGTCCTATCTTTCCGTACTTTTCAAGCGTCAGGTAGGTCTGAGCATCAGCGATTATGTGATAACAAAACGTATGCAAACTGCCGAGAATATGCTTCGCCTGTCCGATTTCTCACTCTCTGAAATATCGGATATTCTGCACTTTTCGTCGTACAGCCACTTTGCACGCACATTCAGGAAGCATTACCATACCAGTCCCAAACGCTACCGCGATACCCACCAGCAAGCACCTCACTTCACAAATCAAAGCCCCGGCTAACAATATTTATGCGTAGTGATATTTTGATTTGTTCTTCAAGATGAACACCAGCGTCATCACAAACGCAAGCACATCTGCCGCCACGACCGACAGCCATATGCCGTCAAGCCCGAGAAACAGCGGCAGCACAAGCACCGATGCCGCCTGAAAGAACAGCGTCCTGCCGAACGATAGCACCGCCGATACCAGCCCGTTGTTGAGCGAGGTGAAAAACCCCGAGCCGCACACGTTGAACCCACACAGCAGGAACATGAACGAGCATATCCGGAATGCGTGTACAGTCATCAGCAAAAGCTCGCCGTCATACCCTACAAAGATGTTTGCAAGCGGCCGTGCCGCTATCTGCGCCAGCGTGAACATCGCCGCCGACATTATCCCGATAATGCGCACGCCCTTTCTGAAAAGCCCTTTCAGTTCGTCGGTATTCCCTGCGCCGTAGTGAAAGCTCACCACAGGCGCGCTGCCGACCGAGAATCCCAGAAATGCCGCGATAAAAATAAAATTGACATACATCAGCACACCGTAGGTCGAAACGCCGTTCTCACCCGCAATGTTCATCAGCCTGAAATTGTACAGCATACTCACGACCGACATCGAAATGTTCGCCATAAACTCCGACGAGCCGTTTGTACAGGTCTTGACCACCGCCCTGCCGTCAAAGCGCGTCCTGCCGAGCCGCAGCTTGCTGCTGTTCGGCGCAATAAAGTAGATAAGCGGTATAAGTCCGCCGATGCACTGCGCTATCATCGTCGCAAGCGCCGCACCCGTTATCCCCCACTCAAAGACCGCCATGAACAGCCAGTCGAGCAGCATATTCGTGCAGCCTGCCGCAACCGTTATCATAAGTCCGAAAGTCGGCTTTTCCGCCGTCACAAGAAAGCTCTGGAATACGTTTTGCAGCATGAACGCCACAAGGCTTATAAGTATCACTCGCCCGTATCTCACGCAGTACGGCAGCATCTCGTCCGATGCGCCAAGCAAACGCGAAACAGGCTCTACAAACACTATCCCAAGTATAGATATCACCACACCTGCGCCGATTACGATGTACACCAGCAGCGAGAAGATCCGCCGCGCCTTTTCGTCATCGCCCATACCAAAAGTCAGCGCGACCAGCGCCGTGCCGCCCGTGCCTATCATAAATCCCACCGCACCCAGTATCATCAGAAACGGCATTATCAGATTTATCGCCGCAAACGGCGTCTTGCCCACATAGTTTGATACGAAAATGCCGTCCACCACACCGTATATCGAGGTGAATATCATCATCATCACCGACGGCAGCGTGAAACGTATCAGCTTTTTGTATGTAAAATGGTCGGATAACTTTATCCTCAATATCCTTCTCTCCTTTTGTCCGGTTCTCTTTGCAATCATGTTCCTTATACAAATCAGAGTTTGTCGGGGAATGCTTGTCGAACAGCTGGGGGAAACCCTTTTGGAGAAGGGTTCTCCCCCAGACCCCTTTCCTAAACCTTTTAATGACTTTTCAGCAACGGGAGGCAAAGCTCCCGTTGCTGAAAAGTGTTAGAGAGTTCAGAAAAAAGAGTT
>CADAEJ010000085.1 GCA_902786965.1 uncultured Ruminococcus sp.
ACCTTGTGCCGAAAAAGCAATAAAAGGTTTAGGAAGGGGGTCTGGGGGAGAACCCTTCTCCAAAAGGGTTTCCCCCAGCTGCTCGGCACGCATACCCCGGCAAATACTGATTTGTCGTGGGTGAGAATTGATAAAAAAGGAGTAACACAATGAAGATCAGAAGTAAAATGAAAAAGGCGATGTTCATCGTCATCGGTGCGGCAATGCTACTGGCAGGGTGCGGTGATGAATCGAGCAGAAAGTCGCAGAGCGAGCTTATGCAGGAGGAGTTCCAAACGGACAAGTACGACAGCTACATTACCTACAAGACCAAAGACAGCTTGACCGAGGATCAGTTCACCGAGCTTGCAAAGGCTCTTGAACTGCGGCTTGAAAGGGCTTTCAGCGACAAGAACGATGATCACGCGAGCCAGTCGCACATGACGCAGTCAGATCACATGCAGGGTACGGTGACGATATATTTCAACAACACGAAAAAGCTGGAGAACGATCTTGTGGATGCGACTGCATCGCCCAACCTTGTCCAGATACGCAAGGGCGACAAGCCTGACGGCGAGGTCGTGGTGAGCAGCGAACACATTCTTGACGCTTACACGCAGCAGGAAGGCGGCGGCTGGACTATAATGCTTGAGTTCACCCAGAAAGGCAGAGAGATCTTCAAAAAGACTGCGCAGGAGCTTGGCGGCTCGACTGTACCCGTGACTGTCTGGATAGACGGCAAGGCGCTTGATGTGAAGTTTATGACCGAGCCGAAAATGTACGGCAACGCGATAGTTACGGGAAGCTTTGACGAGCATAGCGCGCGCAGGCTTGCTTACCAGCTGCGCAGCGGTCAGCTGAAATACAACGTCACTATTGATGTGAGCGTGCTGAACAGGAACAGGGCATAAACAACAAAACCGACCACGGGCACGCCGCTGATAAAAAATTATTTGTCCTTTTTGTAATATTGTGCTGAAAAATGCGTCTATTATAATATAAGTATATCAGTACCAGCACTGACCCAAGCATGAAGATTTTTAAGGAATTAATGTTATACTGCATTTCAAGACAGAATTATTCAAAAAAATAGGAGGACACAAAAATGAAAATCAGGTTTAAGGCGGTTTTGACAACAGCACTCGCGGCAGCTTTGCTTCTGACGGGCTGCAGCAGCGATTCCGACAAGCCCTTGGAGAGCCAGTACGACAGCCACATCACGTTTGCGGTGGAGGGCACGAGCAGCGAAAAGGAACTGACAGAGGTCGCAAAGCAGCTTGAACAGCGCATTGAGAGATGTTTCGGGAATAAAAACAGCAGCTGCTCCAATGTTGAACATCAGATGCAGACCAACCACGATGACAAGACGGTGACTATTTATTTCAACAACACGGCAAACCTGTCGTCACAGTTCATGGAGTTCACCGCTTTGCCGAACAAGGTCGAGATGAGAAAGGGCGACAAGCCTGACGGCGAGCTTGTTCTGACCGAAGACGAGATAAATAATGCGCAGCGCGTAAATTTGGTTGATTATGAAACGGGCAAAGAGCAATTGGAATTGAGAATGGAGCTGACAGACGAAGGCAGTGAAAAGTTCAAAGAAGCGACAACTGAGCTTGCGCAAACACGCGGAACCATTACGATATGGCTTGATGGAAAGGCTGTTAACTCGCCAAGAGTGAATGAGCCTATCACCGACGGTTCGTGCTTTATTTCAGGCATTGAAGACGAGCAGAAGGCTTTGGAGCTTGGATACAGGCTGCGCTCTGGATATATCGAGAACAAGGTGACTGTCAAGGAATGCAATCTGCATAACACAACAGAATCGGCTGAATAAAACAACAAAAACCGACTGTGAGGAGCAGTCGGTTTTTTATGTTGGTATTTTATTGCTTTATTATTTCTTGTCCTTATCCGTGCCGAGCTTGATAACGCCGTCCTCGATAAGTTCAAGCGCACACTCGACAATATCGGGGTCAAACTGCGAGCCCGAATTCTTTTTAAGCTCCTGCTTGATGACCTCGGGTTTGAGGTGCGGTCGGTAGCATCTGTCGCTGTTCATAGCGTCCAGCGCATCGGCAACACCGATTATCCTTGCATACAGCGGTATATTCTCGCCTTTAAGCTTTTTCGGGTAGCCCTTGCCGTCATATCTTTCGTGGTGGTACAGCGCGCCCTCGACGATACCGTCCATTGAGGTGAACTCCTCCAGCGCCTTGCCGCCGTAGGTAGTATGACCCTGCATTATCTTAAACTCTTCATCTGTCAGCCTTGCGGGCTTGGTGAGGATATTATCGGGTATGCCGATCTTTCCGCAGTCGTGCATAAGCGCGATATAGCCCAGGTTTTTGACCTCTGTTTCGTGCAGACCCATTTTCTCGGCGATCTTTTGCGTATAGTAGGAAACTCTGGTCGAGTGACCCTTTGTATACGGGTCTTTTGCATCGACAAGGTTTGCGATAGCGTTCATCGCCTGCGAGATTATATTATCCTTTATGCGCTCGTTGCGCTCGTAGCCTGCCTCGCGTATCCTGTAGAGGATATACGCAACGACAGATGTTGACCACACTATGAACAGCACCATTATCGCCCAGAAGGTGAAATAGTGCGTTATCGGCTTATCCTTGCAGCCTGTGAACTCGTACTTATCGAGCTTCATCAGTCCGTCGGAGATTATGACCGCGCCGAATGATACGTCCTGCCCGGGCGGTATCGGGTCGACCTTTTCGCCTGCGGTGAAGATTATCTTGCCGTCCTCGAATTTATAGTCACCGTTCCAGTAGCTGTCAACGATGATGTTCTGCTTTTCGGGGACGTCGATGGTTATCTTCCACTTGATGATGTCATAATCGGTATTATTGCGCACGGTAGTATCGTACTGCGCGCCGTAGTTCTGATAATCGTGTCCCTCGTCATTTATCCAGTTTTTCGAGATTATCGTATTTATGGTATACTCGTTCTTCCCCTGCGGCTGGCTTGCATCTATCTTCACGGTGAACGGGGTATCGGAGTCGTGACCGACCTTGATGTTGAGTGCGATAAAAGCGCCGCCCAGCAGCACAAGCGATATCAGCAAAACAAAGGCGCCCATATGCAGATGCTTTTTCACACTTTTTCACTCCTTCAAACGTAAGATGCAGGGGATAACAGCTTATCTCCATTAAGACATTATAGCACAGACTTGGAGAATTTGTGTTAATGATTTATAAATTAACAAGAGGTCATCTGCGTGTGATGACCTCTGCCGTTTATGCTTTTTCTGTTGCAGATGTCTTATCCTGCTCATTGTAGCACTCAAACACCTTTTCGGTATTTGCTTTATCCTCGGGCTTTTGCCTTGTTATCAGCGAAACTATCGGCACGATGACAAGTCCGAACAGCATTGCGAACGCGCCTGCATTTATCGGTGATGCAAGGCTGAGTCCGCCCAGGGTCTGCGGCAGGTCGAGGTTGCCCCATTTGAGCGTATACAGGCACATATGCACGGTCGTTATGCCGACGCCGCAGATAAAGCTGGTCATTACGGCGGCTTTGGTAACGCCCTTCCAGAAGAGTCCGTACATAAACGGTGCGAGGAAGGCACCTGCAAGCGCGCCCCACGAGATAGACATCAGCGTTGAGATGACTGTCTGCGGATTTTCGAGGGTGAATATCGCGATGACCACCGATATGATAAGGAACGCCGCGATAAGTGCGCGCATCGTTTTAAGCTCTTTCTTTTCGTCCATATTCTTTGAAAGAGGCTTGATGAGGTCTATCGTTAGTGACGAGCTTGATGTCAGCACAAGTGACGAAAGAGTTGACATTGATGCTGAAAGCACCAGCACGATGACGATGCCGAACAGCAGGGTCGGGAGTTTTTCCATCATATGCGGAACTATCGCGTCAAATCCTTCAACGGGGCTGCCCTTTGCGTCTGCGTCCATAAACAGCTTGCCGAAGCCGCCCAGGAAGTAGCATCCGCCTGCGACAACGACTGCAAAGACGGTCGATACGACTGTTCCCGTCTTGATGGACTTATCGTCCTTGATGGCGTAGAATTTCTGCACCATCTGCGGAAGTCCCCAGGTACCCAGCGAGGTGAGTATAACGACTCCCACGAGGTTTATCGGGTCGGGTCCGAACAGCGTATTGAGCGTACCCGTATTACCCTTTGAATCGGGCATTTCGCCCATAAGCTCGAGCGATTCGGAAAGTCCGCCGTGTTCGCCAAGCACCGCAAGCACGACTGCTGCTATACCAACAAGCATTATTATTCCCTGAATGAAGTCATTCAGCGCTGTTGCCTTATATCCGCCGAGGATTACATAGATAGCTGTGAACACCGCCATACCAAGTATGCAGTATTTATACGGTATGCCGAAGCCCTTTTCAAACAGTCTTGAAAGGCCGTTGTACACCGATGCGGTATACGGGATAAGGAACACGAAAACTATCAGCGCCGAGACTATCTTCAGCGCTCTGGAATTATAGCGCTTTTCAAAGAACTCGGGCATAGTTTTTGCCTCGATATGCTTTGTCATTATCCTTGTACGCTTGCCAAGCACCAGCCACGCGAGCAGCGAGCCGATAACTGCATTTCCTATGCCAACCCACGTTGCCGCAACTCCATAGCTCCAGCCGAACTTGCCTGCATAGCCTACGAATATTACTGCCGAAAAATACGATGTACCGTACGCAAACGCCGTGAACCACGGTCCTATGCCGCGTCCGCCAAGTACAAAGTCATTTACGCTTGCGGACTTCTTCTGGTAGTAAACGCCGATGCCTATCATCAGCGCAAGGTACACCACAAGCACTACCCATCTCAATACCAACAAAAACACCCCTGATCGTGAATATTCTCGGGCAAAGCACATATACTGTATCAAGGACAGCTCCGATCGGCTTCAACAAGCTCTTTATCGGTTTAATGCTTTTATGCTTTTACCCAATAAAGCATTATCAAGTATACATTATAACAGGGCAAAAGTCAATGTACTTTTTTAACAAATAAGGCACCTTCTTTCCGTCGATTTTACACACCGGTCCAATATTTTGTGTGCCAAAACGCACGCAGATAGGCGGATTTCTCTCCGCTTTGCAAAAAAGTAAAAAAAGTGCTTGACAAGAAGCCTTGTTTATGATATAATAATTAAGCACCAAATTGGTGAGCATATCGCGGGATGGAGCAGCTCGGTAGCTCGTCGGGCTCATAACCCGAAGGTCGTAGGTTCAAATCCTGCTCCCGCAACCAGTGTTAGCGCACACAGCGCAAAGCCCTCGCACAATACTGTGTGGGGGCTTTTTTATGCGTATTTGCTCGGGGTCATCATTTGCATAAGACTTATAAAACCAGCGCCGTTTGAGACAACTCAGACGGCGTATTTTTTGTCCAAAAAACCGCTTTCAGGACACCTCCAGGACACATTTTTCAAAAGTCCATTTTAGACCTCTCAAAGTGCGTATCTAAAGGATTAGCTACTAGTTTCATATTTTCCATAGGTGTTCTAATAAACACAGCCGAGATTTTTCATCTCGGCTTTAATTATGTAGTTTAGTATTTTCATACCATTATTATGTAAACGAAAAAGTCGCACAGCTGTTTGCCGTGCGACTTGTTTTTTCTTATGCCATTTTTTTCTCAGCACAAAATCTGCTGCCGTGTCAGCCTCTGCTGAACCGATCCAATATAGAAGTGAATCCTTCTCTTTCCTGGCTCAGCTTTGATTTCTGCAACCCCGCCCAGTAATCTATCCAAGCTCCGTTATAGGCTTTTTTGCATCCCATAATACCTCTCTCATCTGTATTAAAGAACCCGTATTCATGCGAAAAAAGAATCAGCTCATCTGAGGTCGCACCTACTGCTTTCAATGTG
>CADAEJ010000086.1 GCA_902786965.1 uncultured Ruminococcus sp.
AGTGAGAGTTTATAAGAGAGTGCGAAGAAAATTCTTTTCAGAAGAACTAACCCAACTATGCACCAAATATGCTCCAATAAATTCGGATTTACCGCGGTTAGCACAACACAGCCCTACTCTTGTACCGCCCTTATCAAATGAAAGCCCGGAGCGGCACGAAAGCCGCTGTCTGCTCAAACCGATATGCGACGGACAAGCGCGCCGCCGCGGCGGCGGCGGTGCTTTAGTTATAAGAGTAAACAACAAGATTTAGTATGCAAATGCCGTCTGTTATCAACGTATAGCAGGCGGTTTTGTCAATTTATACAACAATATCGCCCCTGCATATTATGCCTATTGTCAAAATAGCCAAAAGAGCGTATGAAAATTTGTGAAAGAATTTGCGAAGAAATTGTGTACAAACGGATGAAAATGTGGTATAATACAATTACAGCAGAAAACCGAAATGGTGAGGAAAGGAGCTTGTCAGATGAATTCAGTAATAACCATCAGCCGTGAATTCGGAAGCGGCGGACGCGAGATCGGCAAGCGGCTTTCCGAGAGGCTGCATATACCCTTCTACGATAAAGAGCTTCTGGAGATCGCATCGAAAGAGAGCGGCATCTGCCGTGAGCTGTTTGACAGAAATGACGAGGCATACACCAACAGCTTCTTGTACTCGCTGGTGGTGGGCAACTACCCCGTTTCGTCAGACGGGCGCATCGAGCCTGAAATGCCGATCAACCAGAGGATCTTCCTTGCGCAGTTTGATACGATAAAAAACATCGCGGCAAAAGGGCCGTGTGTTATCGTAGGGCGCTGTGCCGACTATGTTCTGAAGAATGAAAAGAACGTCATCAACTTTTTCATCAACGGCAATACCGCCGAGAAGAAAAAGCGTATTTTAGAGCGTTATGACATTGAGAAGAACAAGGTCGAGGACTTCATCAAAAAGACCGACAAGCGCCGCGCATCATACTATAATTACTACACCGATATGAAGTGGGGCGAGGCAAGGAACTTTGACCTTTGCATCAACACCTCAAGAACGGGTATCGACGGCGCAGTTGAAACTATGCTTGCCTACATAGGCATCAGGGAGTCCGCTGCTAAAACTGACTAATTCCATTTTTAATTCATTTTACTTTCCTTACTACGAAACGGGTCAACTTCGGTTGACCTGTTTTCGTGTGTATTGGGTTTGGTTTTTCAAAACTATGCCTTGCAAACCGCGTATTTGCGCAGGTTTTGCAGTTAGCAAAAAGCAACTCTGCGGACGGAATAGTTTAGAAATCTGAACGAAAATGGGAAAATCAAACTTTTCGGAGCGATAATGTAATATTATTGCATTTTTGGCTTGAAAATGTATGTAATTATACCACAAAATCAAGTAATTGTTTTATGTAATTCGTAGAAATTAATAATCCTACAAATTCGGTATGCTGTAACGGTTTACGAAAATTTCGCTCAATAATTAACTTTCGTTTTGATAACTAAACCCATTAAACACAAATTCAGCCAAAAGTATTGTGCACAGTTCACTATTTTACAGTGGCTGTTTGCACAAAAATCACAAAATTTAAACCCGCGGTGAACACACAGCGAAAACAGCTTTTCGCAAGCATCCCGGCAAGCGAAAAAAGTGGAAAATCAAGGTTTTTGCTTGCTTTTTTAATAGTATTGTTGTATAATCATATTGTGGCATATTGGGGTATGCATAGCTCCGCTGTGCCATGTTTTATGTATTTGCTATTTTACTATAATACAGCTATGGCAAAAAATTTTGAGGAGGTTATTTTATGTCAGAAAAAACCCTGAACGCATTTAAGGGTACTGCCGAGCAGGAAGCTGCGCTGAAGGAAGTCATCGCAAAGCACCACGACCAGCCGGGCGGACTTATGCCTGTACTTCAGGAGGCACAGGGCATCTACGGATACCTGCCGCTTGAGGTCCAGCAGATGGTTGCCGACGGACTGGGCATCTCCCTGTCGGAAGTGTACGGAGTAGCAACATTCTACTCACAGTTCTCGCTTACACCAAAGGGTAAGCACCAGATCAGCGTTTGCCTCGGCACAGCCTGCTATGTCAAGGGCTCTGCAAAGATCCTTGAGGCAGTCGAGAATCAGCTCGGCATCAAGAGCGGCGAGTGCACACCGGACGGTCTGTTCTCGATCGATTCATGCAGATGTGTCGGCGCTTGCGGACTTGCACCTGTTATGACCATCGGCGAGGAAGTTTACGGCAGACTCGTTCCGGATCAGGTCAAGAAGATCCTTGACTCTTACAAAGAAGGAGGCGCTGAAGCATAATGACCATTAACGAACTTAATAAGATAAGAGACGAAAAGGCTGACCTTATCAAAGTCAGACGCGTTATTGCCGAGGAAGGCGTAAAGCTCGCTGAAAAAACAGGCTATCGCAAGCAGGTTCTTGTCTGCGGCGGTACAGGCTGTCAGTCATCAGGAAGCAAAAAGGTGCTTGAGGCACTTGAGGACGAGCTGAAAATTCAGGGCATCGAGAACGAGATCCTTGTTGTAAGAACAGGCTGCTTCGGCCTTTGCTCACTCGGTCCTATCATGATCGTTTACCCTGAGGGAACATTCTACGCACAGGCAACACCTGAAGGCGTAAGAAGAGTTGTCAAGGAGCATCTCAAAGAGGGCAATGTCTGCAAGGATCTGCTCTATAAGGAGACTGTTCACGAGGACGGCTCTATCATCTCCCTTTCCGAAACAAACTTCTACAAGAAGCAGAAGAGAATCGCACTGCGTAACTGCGGTGTTATCGACCCTGAAAATATCGAAGAGTACATAGGTACAGAGGGCTACCAGGGACTCTATAAGGCTCTCACATCTATGTCACAGGATGACGTTATCAAGGAAGTCCTTGATTCGGGCATCAGAGGCAGAGGCGGCGCAGGCTTCCCGACAGGAAGAAAGTGGATGTTCGCCAAGGCTTCACAGGGCGATATAAAGTATGTCGCTTGTAACGCCGACGAGGGCGACCCGGGCGCATTCATGGACAGATCTATCCTCGAGGGCGACCCGCACGCTATCATCGAGGCTATGGCTATCGCCGCTTACGCTATCGGCGCACACCAGGGCTTCGTTTACGTTCGTGCAGAGTACCCTGTTGCCGTTCACAGACTCTCCGTAGCTCTTGAGCAGGCAAGAGAAAGAGGACTTCTCGGCAAGGACATCTTCGGCACAGGCTTTGATTTCGATATCGAGATCAGACTCGGCGCAGGTGCATTCGTCTGCGGTGAGGAAACAGCTCTTATGACCTCCATCGAGGGCCACAGAGGCGAGCCTCGTCCGCGTCCTCCGTTCCCTGCTGTCAAGGGACTTTTCGGCAAGCCTACCGTTCTTAACAACGTTGAAACACTTGCCAATATCGCACAGATCATCCGCAAGGGTGCTGCTTGGTACTCCTCTATGGGCACAGAAGGCTCAAAGGGTACAAAGGTATTCGCTCTGGGCGGTAAGATCACAAACGTAGGTCTTGTTGAGGTACCTATGGGTACTACCCTGCGTGAAGTTGTCGAGGAGATCGGCGGCGGCATACCAAATGGCAAGAAGTTCAAGGCTGCACAGACAGGCGGTCCTTCAGGCGGATGTATCCCTGCTAAGTATATCGACACTCCTATCGACTATGATAACCTCGTAGCTCTTGGCTCTATGATGGGCTCGGGCGGACTTATCATTATGGACGAGGATACCTGTATGGTGGATATCTCCAAGTTCTACCTCGAGTTCACCGTTGACGAGTCCTGCGGTAAGTGTACTCCTTGCCGTGTAGGTACCAAGAGACTGCTTCAGATACTCGATAAGATCACATCCGGCAAGGGCGAGATGGAGGATATCGACAAGCTCGAGGAGCTTGCTAACCATATGAAGAGCTCCTCACTGTGCGCTCTGGGTCAGTCTGCTCCTAACCCCGTTCTCTCAACACTCAAATCGTTCAGAAACGAGTATGAAGCTCACATCAAGGACAAGAAGTGTCCTGCCGGCGTATGCAAGAGCCTGCTGAGCTTTGAGATCGAGAAGGAAAAGTGCATAGGCTGCGGTCTTTGCGCAAGAAACTGCCCTGTTTCCGCTATCAGCAAGACAGATTATACCGCACCGGGCAAGAAGCTGCCTGCTATGGCTATCGACCAGAGCAAGTGTATCAAGTGCGGCGTATGTATGTCCAATTGTAAGTTCGGCGCAGTCATCAAGAAGTAGAGGAGGATCATTATTTATGGAAAACGTACAGATGGTACATCTTAAAATAAACGGCATTCCTGCTGAGGTACCTGCCGGCTCTACTATCCTGCAGGCTGCAAAGAGCGTGGGCGTAGAGATCCCGACACTTTGCTACCTCAAGGACGTTAACTGCATCGGCGCCTGCCGTATCTGCGTTGTCGAGGCAACAGGTGCAAGAGGTCTTGTAGCTGCCTGCGTTTACCCTGTAGCCGAGGGTATGGAGGTACAGACAAATACACCAAAGGTAAGGGCTTCAAGAAAGACAACCGTTGAGCTGCTTCTTTCAAACCATAAGAAGAAGTGCCTTTCCTGCGTAAGAAACAATAACTGCGAGCTTCAGAAGCTTGCTATCGACTATAACGTTGATGAGGACAGATTCCCAAGCGACGGCGACCCCGAGTATGAGCTTGATACCTCGTCACCATACCTTATCAGAGATAACAACAAGTGCGTTAAGTGCATGAGATGTATCGCTGCCTGCAAGGACGTTCAGAGCGTTTCTGTTATCGGCAAGATCGACAGAGGTTTCAAGACCCGCGTTGACTGTGCATTCGATAAGAACCTTATGGAGTCCCCATGCGTAGGCTGCGGTCAGTGTATCGTTGCCTGCCCTGTCGGCGCTCTGCGTGAAAAGAGCAACGAGGATCAGGTCTGGAGCGCACTGGCAGACCCCGAGAAGAAGGTCGTATTCTTTACAGCACCTGCTGTAAGAGCTACCCTGGGCGAAGCTTTCAATATGCCTATGGGCACAAATGTTGAGGGCAAAATGGTTGCCGCTATCAGAAGACTCGGCGCAGACAGCGTTTTCGATATGAACGTTACCGCCGACCTCACCATCATGGAGGAGGCTAACGAGCTTATCGAGCGTATCAAGGGCGGAAAGACACTTCCTATGTTCACATCTTGCTGCCCTGGCTGGATCAAGTTCTGCGAGCATTATTACCCAGAGTTCCTTGACCACATCTCAACCTGCAAATCACCACAGCAGATGTTCGGCGCAGTTCTCAAGAGCTACTACTGCGAGAAGAACGGCATCGATCCAAAGAACCTGTTCGTAGTCAGCGTTATCCCTTGTACCGCAAAGAAGTTTGAGGTAACAAGACAGGAGCAGAGAACAAGCGACTTTGACGACGTTGATGTTGCTCTCACAACACGCGAGCTTGGCAGAATGATCAAATCCGCAGGTATCGACTTTGTTGACCTTGCAGACGAGAAGTTCGACCAGCCGTTTGAAACTGCAACAGGCGCAGGCGTTATCTTCGGCGCAACAGGCGGTGTTATGGAGGCTGCTCTGCGTACAGCAGCTGCTACCCTCGACGGCACCTGCAAGGCTGTTGAGTTCAAGGAGGTCCGCGGCACACAGGGCATCAAGGAAGCTACCTATAAGGTCGGCGGCGTTGAGCTGAATGTCGCAGTAGCATCAGGTCTTGCTAATGCAAGAAAGATCGTTGAGCAGGTAAAGAGCGGCGAGAAGAATTATCACTTCGTTGAGATAATGGCTTGCCCGGGCGGCTGCATCAACGGCGGCGGTCAGCCTGTTACAAGCGACAGCATCAACGGCGGCGGTCAGCCTGTTACAAGCGACAGCGTTCGCAACTATGTTGACTATAAGACTATCAGAGCTTCTGCACTGTACAGCGCAGACGAGGCTAATACCCTCAGAAAATCCCACGAGAGCCCTGTTATGAAGCTGCTCTATGATGAGTACTTCGAGGCTCCGGGCAAGGAGAAGGCTCACCACCTGCTGCACACGACCTACGTTAAGCGCGGCAAGTAATAAAATAACCTCACTAACAGCCATGCAGTCCGCATGGCTGTTTTTTTGCGTTCAAAAAGTGTTTCGCAAATTTAGTAATTGTGACAAATTACACGGTAATTTTTGAACAAGCCCTTGACTTTATGGCGAAAATCAGTATAATTATGTTTAGTAATGTGTATAATTGTATGAACAACTATCTATGTCTATTCAAGGAGATATATAATTGAAAATAATCGGTATGATATTCCTCGGTCTGTTCGGCATCATACTGCTGACAGCCATCATCATTTTTTTCTATGTCAGAAAAGGACTGAAAAAAATGGCTCGGGATATGTACGGCACAAACAGTATCGTAGATGCACTCAACCAAAGCCAGAAAACTGCCCAGGACGAGCATAGGTCTGTCAACTCTATGACCAAGACCTACCTGCCGCAGATAATGCGCGACTTCCCCGAGTTCAGCTACGACCAGTTTAAAACAAAAGCCGAGCACGCACTGCTTTCGGCACTTGCCGCAATATCAAACGACAATACGGGTCTTATAAAGGACGCAAGCGAGGAGTTCAAGGTCAAGGTGCGTTCGCTGATAGAGATGAATCAGGCGAACGAGCTGGACGAGGACTACTCCGACTGCGTGATACACCAGACCGAAATAACAGCGTATACCAAACGAGCAGGTATTTGCAGGATAACCTTGCAAAGCGCTCTTGAATATTACCATACGGTCAGAAGAAAGTCCGACGGAAAGGTGATACAAGGCAAAGACGGCGTAAAAGCACAGGACAGATACAATGTCGAGCTTATCTACATCCAGGACAAGACCAAAATGGAAAAGATCGGGCACGGCAACGATTCAATCGGAAGCCATTGCCCGAACTGCGGCGCACCCGTTACATCACTGGGCGCAAAGCATTGTGAGTACTGCGGTACTGCACTTACGCAGATAAATTTGCTTGTTTGGTCGATCAATAACTTTACAAAAGTATAGGAGGACTAATTATGGGACTTATTAAAGCACTCGCGGGAGCAGTCGGCGGCGGACTTGCCGATACCTGGCTTGAAGTCATCGAGCCTGCCAATATGGGCGAACATACCGTCTGCACACCCGGCGTACAGGTAAGAAAGGGAGAGCGTTCTTCCAATACCAAGGGCACCCGTGATGTAATTTCAAACGGCTCTATCATCCACGTTTACGATAACCAGGCAATGCTTCTCGTAGACGGCGGTAAAATGGTAGGCTATACCGACGAGCCGGGCTACTATAAGGTAGATAACTCTGCACAGCCGTCAATTTTCAGCGGTCAGGGCGAAATAGGCAAATCCATCAAGGAAACCTTTGCACGTTTTAAGTACGGCGGAGGCAACCCGACCACACAGAAGGTATTCTTTATCAACCTCCAGGAGATCAAGGGCAACAGATTCGGTACAAGAAACCCTGTCAACTACTTCGATACCTTCTATAATGCCGAGCTTGAGATCAGAGCTAACGGTACATATTCTATCAGAATAGTTGACCCTATCCTTTTCTATCAGAACGTTGTTCCGAGAAATCAGTCGCAGGTAGAGTTTGATACTATCAGCGAGCAGTTCCTCGACGAGTTCCTTGAGGCTTTCGGCTCTGCTATCAACCAGATGTCCGCAGAGGGCGAGAGAATTTCCTTCGTAAGAAGCAAGGCTGTTCAGCTCGGTAAGATGATGAGCGATATCCTTGACGAAGAATGGCGTCAGGGACGTGGTATGGAGATCGTAAGAGCCGCTGTCGGCGATATGTCGTACAGCGAGGAGTCCAGGAAGCTGCTTAATATGCGTAACCAGGGTGCTATGCTCCAGGATCCGAACCTGCGTGAGAGCTATATGCAGGGCGCTATTGCAAGAGGCCTTGAGGCTGCCGGCTCTAACCCCAACGGCGCTATGAATGCGTTCATGGGCATGGGCATGGCAGGCAATATGGCAGGCGGTCTTGCAGGCGGCTTCAGCCAGACAAACGCTATGCAGATGCAGCAGCAACAGCAGCAGCAGCAAATGGCTCAGCAGCAGGCGGCAGCTCAGCAGGCTCAGGCAGCTGCACAGCAGCAGGCAGACGCAGGCTGGACCTGTCCTGAGTGTAATCAGGGCGGCAACGTCGGTAACTTCTGCCAGGGCTGCGGCAAGCCAAAGCCGGCTCCAAAGCCTGACGGCTGGACCTGCCCCGAGTGCGGTCAGGGCGGCAACAACGGCAACTTCTGCCAGGGCTGCGGTAAGCCAAAGCCACAGGATAACGGCAGCTGGACCTGCTCGTGCGGACAGGAAAACACAGGCAAGTTCTGCCAGAACTGCGGAAATCCAAAGCCATAACAACAAACAGTAAATAGTCAGATATTTCCCCTGCACAAAATACAGGGGAAATATTTTGAATAAACAAGGGGTAATAAATATGCCGGTACTGGAATACAAATGTCCAAACTGCGGCGGCGGACTCGAGCTTAACCCTGCAAATCAGAAAATGAAATGTCCCTTCTGCCTCAGCGAATTTGAACAGGCAGAGATAGAAAAACTTTTTGCAGAGCAGGAAAAGAATAAGTTCAATACCGACGGCGCGGCTGAAGAAGAAAAAGCACGCAAAGATGCGGAATTTGCAGGCTCTACCAACATCTACAGATGCCAGAGCTGCGGCGCGGAGATCATGGCGGACGATACGACTGCCGCGACCTTCTGCCTTTACTGCCACAACCCTGTTGTGCTTTCCGCAAGATGCTCGGGCGATCTGCGTCCAAGCAGACTTATCCCGTTTATGACCACCAAAGAGCAGGCGACCAGCAACTATCAGGCGTGGTGCGGCAAAAAGTGGTTCGTTCCCAAGGAGTTCAAGGCTGTCACCACCGCCGAGAAGATCAGCGGCGTGTATATCCCGTTCTGGCTTGCTGACTGCACCGTAAACGGCAACGTTCACGCAGAGGGCAAGAAGATAAGAACGTGGACAAGCGGAAATTACAGATATACCGAAACAAGGATATTTGATGTCTACCGTCAGGCAAACGGTGTGTTCCACGGTATCCCCGCCGATGGCTCAAGCAAAGCCGAGGACGGACTTATGGACGCGCTCGAGCCGTTTGACTACTCCAACCTCAAGGAGTTTTCAATGAACTATCTGTCAGGCTTTCTTGCAGAAAAGTATGACGTGGACAGAAAAGACGTTTTCCCGCGTATCAAAAAGAGAGTCGATGACAATACCGAGGCGCTTATCCGCAACTCTATGCAGTATGACAGGATAAATATGCTCGAAAAGAACATCGTCATCGAAAAGACCGACTGGGAATACGTTATGATGCCCGTGTGGTTTCTGACCTATAAGTTCAACGATAAGGACTACTATTTCGCTATGAACGGCGAAACAGGCAAGGTCACAGGCATACTCCCGCTGAGTAAGAAAAAGCTGTTCATCGCAAGCTGTCTTGTCGGAATGATAGGCTTTATCCTCGGCATCATAGGAGGTGGCATCTTCTTATGAAAAAACTGTTCAAAAAGCTTTCAGCATTCATCTGCGCAGGCGCGATAGCTTGTACTGCGTTCGCATTCAGCGCATTTGCAGACACCGGAAGATGTATCGTCTACAACAACGCGATCTCTGCATCAGAAAAGGCGGACTGCGAAGAGCTGCTCAATGACGCAAGCGGCGATATCGAATACATCGCCGTATTTATGGACAGTTCCTCCGTGACTGATTCGCAGGTCAGCTCTCTTGCAAGCAATTTGAGCTATAAATACAGCAACTGCGCCGTTATGGTGAACAACGCAGGTACGCGCTATACATACGTTGCACGCACAGGCGATAAAACAAAGAGGATCACCAGCGCAAAAGCACAGAAAATAGCCTCAAATTATATCAATAAAGAGCTTAAAAACAACGATAATGTCGGCGCGGTTAAAGCCTTTATCAAGGGCGTAAAGCGGTATAAATCATTCCTCTCGCTCGGCGTTATCCTCATAGGCTGCGCAGGCTTTCTCATCTTCTTTATGATAATGTATTTCGCAGTAAGAGCAAAGTATAAGTTCCACGAAAAACCGTCAACAAACAACTACCTCGAAGGCGGCGCGCTCAACTTCGGCGTTATGCAGGACGTTTTCGTTTCAGAGCATACCTCGCGTACCGCTATCAGCTCGGGCTCGGGCGGCAGCGGCGGAGGCGGCGGAAGCCACAGCGGCGGCGGAAGCCACTATTGATAAAACAATAAAGGACATTCCCCTTCGGGAGTGTCCTTTTTCTTGACTTTATGCACTTTGTGTGATAGTATAAATACAAAGATCCAATATAGCAAAGAAGAAAAATCCGAGTTTGCCGCGGTATATTCGGTGAATAATCGGGCTGGAACTCTTTTGGATGAAGAAAAAAATGCATAGCATTTTTTGAGAGTAACCGTGGTAACGGTTACTCTGTTCCCCCCGTCGAGAATATCCGTTGGATATTCTCGCAACTGACCGCAGGTCAGTTAACCCC
>CADAEJ010000087.1 GCA_902786965.1 uncultured Ruminococcus sp.
CGACTGCGTGTGCGATGAATTATTCTTGCAGGTAAACTTTGCACTTGCCGATGTATAGCCGTTCCACGTCCACGTTGGAGAAGTGTTCCAGCTGTGCGCGTTTGCGTTGACTGCGATAGTTTCGGTCTTGGTGTTGGTGTATGACGTTCCGCCGAAGGTCGCCTTTGCGGTGTATGTTCTCACGCCCGTTGCCGCACAGGTCGCAGCCTTGGTGACTGCGTTTGTTATCGACGATGCATTGACCGACTGCGTGTGCGATGAATTATTCTTGCAGGTAAACTTTGCACTTGCCGATGTATAGCCGTTCCACGTCCACGTTGGAGAAGTGTTCCAGCTGTGCGCTCGGTCTTGGTGTTGGTGTATGACGTTCCGCCAAAGGCCGCCTTTGCGGTGTATGTTCTCACGCCTGTTGCCGCACAGGTCGCCGCCTTGGTGACTGCGTTTGTTATCGATGCATTGACAGTCTGCTTATTGCTGCACTTGGTGCAGGTAAAGGTCGCAGTTGCCGAGGTATAGCCGCTCCACGTCCATGACGGTGAGCCATAGGAGTGCGAGCATGCCGTACCGATCTCCTTGAACGTAATGTTGTTGCTTCTTGCGTATGTTTCAGCGGCTGAACCTTTGTAGCCGTAGATGATAAAGCTCGAGATAGGCGTATCAGGGTCGGTCAGGTCGCCTGAAAGGTGACAGAAGCCGACTGCGTGTTCTTCAATAGTTGTAACGCTCTGCGGAATGGTCAGACTCCGCATATCCTTGCAGTTGATAAACGCCCATTTTTCGAGCTTTTTGGTACCCTCGTTGAGTGTAACGGATGTGATCGCTGCTTTGAGCTTTGTGCCCGGTACGGTTGCGAGCGTTCCAGGTATATTTATGCTCGTTTTGCCTGCGGGGCAGCATATGTACTGCGTCTTTGCCTTATTGTAAAGCACTCCGTCATATGACGAATAGCTTGCGTTGGCAGAGTCAACATTTATCGTTTTGAGCGCCGTACAGCCGTCAAAGCTGCTATCGTAGATCGTCGTTACGCTCGACGGGATAGTGATGCTCGTAAGAGCTGTACAGTTCCTGAAGGCGTATTTGCCGATAGTCGTCACGCTCGACGGGATAGTGATGCTTGTGAGCGCCTGGCAGGCATAAAATGCGCTGTCATCTATCTGCTTGACGGTATTTGGTATCACTATCGAGGTAACTGTCTTGTTCGCCCTTATCGTATAAAACAAGTTCATACCTATCTCGGTGACGGTTTTTCCGCCAAGTTTGGGGGGCAGAGTTATCGCGCCGCCGCTGCCTTTGTACTTGGTTATCATCACCGTACCTTCGCCGTTTTCGGCGTAAACATAATCGCCCTCTTCTTCCGCACTTGCCGTTATGCCCGCACTTTCGCTGAAAACGCCCTGCGGCAAGGCTGCTGCCGAGCCAAAGATCATACACAGCGCAAGCGCCGCGGAAAGTATCCTTTTCTTCTTCATTTTTGCACCTCTTTTTTGTCATTAAAACCAAACTTTTACGGTGCGTATCTAACCCCTTTTTCCGCACACTCTCTTATTGTAGATTATACAACAAACCGAGCCCAAAGTCAACGAAAAAAATCCCATAAAAAATCTTTGGATACTTTGACAAAACAGAGGTGTGTTTCTTATCAAAACGGATATGTTTTTATGATAGTTTTTCTTTCATTCCCGAAAGTATCTTCTTTTCGCGGCGTGATACCTGCACCTGCGTCATACCCAGCACCTTTGCGGTCTGCGTCTGCGTAAGGTTCTTGAAATAGCGCAGATAAATAAGTTTCCTGTCCCTCTCCTCCAGCTCGGAAAGCACCTTGCGCAGCGAGAGCCTTTCGGCTATCTCCTCATCCGGCGGCTCGGTGGGAATATCTATCTGCCGCGTCCCGTCCTCGTTTTCCTCGGTAAGACTTAGCGGTGCCGCGCTGACATTAAGCGCCTCTATGACACTTTCCTCGCTCGACTGTGCAAGCGCGGCAAGCTGCGAAACTGTCGGCTCGCTGCCGTTTTGCAGCATAGATTTTTCACGCAGTCTTGCAAGCCGCAGCGAAAGCTCCTTTGTCCCGCGCGATACCTTTATCGCCCCGCCGTCACGGAAAAGCCGCTTTATCTCGCCAAGTATCACAGGTACGGCGTATGTCGAAAACAGCACTCCCCTGTCCGCATCAAACGCCCGAACCGCCTTTAAAAGCCCTACGCAGCCTGCCGAGAACAGCTCCTCGTACTCTATCCCGCGGTTTTTGAACCTGTTAGCGCACAGATGTACAAGCCCGAGATTTTCCTGTGCAAGCGGCTTGTCAAGGCTCATACCCGCGTGCGCACCGCGACAGCCTTTTCAAGCGTGACCGCCGTGCCCTTGCCAAGCTTGCTCTTGACCTTTATCTTATCCATAAAGCTCTCCATTACCGCAAAACCGAGCCCTGCCCTGTCCTCCTCGGGCTTTGTCGTAAAAAGCGGCTGCATAGCCCTGTCGATGTCCTCGATACCGCAGCCCTTGTCGCTTATCTTTATCCTCACGGTATTGTCCTCAAACACCTTGACGCAAAGCTCTATCTGTCCGACCTTGTCGGGATATCCGTGTACGATGCAGTTTGTGACCGCTTCGCTGACTGCCGTTTTGATGTCTGCGAGCTCATCGACTTTAGGATCAATAAATGATAGGAAACCGCTGACTGTAATTCGAGCAAAGCGCTCATTTTCAGATAAACTGGGAAAAACGACTTTCATTTCGTTAATTGGTCGTTTCAACTTTCATCACCTCCTGCTCTTGCTCCTTTGGGAGCTCGTAATCCTCAACTATCCTTGCAAGCCTGTTTATGCCCGCCACCTTCATCACCTTGCGGATATACCCCGGCAGCCGCGCTATCGTGAGCCTGCCCTCGCGCTCGCACATCACCTTGTACCTGCCCATAACAAGCCCTATCCCCGAGCTGTCCATAAACGTCACACCCGAAAAGTCAAGGATAAGCTCTTTTGCATCGTTCTCTCTGACTGCCACATCAATAACGCAGCGCATCTCACGCGCGCTATGGTGGTCAATGTCACCCACCAGCTTCGCGCAGACCGTCTGCCCCCGTGCAGCTATCTCAACACCCATTTTTTCATTCCTCCCGTTTTTGATTTGCAAACCTATGATAGCACAAGCCGTGTGCGGAAAATGTCATTTTGGCTGACTGACTTCAAGGGACTTGAAACTTTCAGCCAAATGTGGTATAATACACTTTGTGTAAACTGCCGATATATTATAAAGGCAGATGTTTTGGAAAGGACTGTATCTTAATGAGAAATAAAAGGTGGCTGCCTGCGGTGCTTACTTTGAGCCTTGCACTTATCTTTTCGGGCTGCGGAAGCAATATCAACACCAACAGCAGACTATCATCTGAAAGGGCTACCGAATCGACCGTTTCAAAGCCCGATAATGAAAGCTCCTCACAGGCTGAAACTACCACAAAGCAAACTGTTCCCGAGATACTTGAACAGGTCATCGTAGGCAACTATATGGATTTCACCGCGTACGGCGCAACTGTTCAGGCAGAGGACGGCAAGCTCTCGGGCGGCGCAAAAGTCGATAACAAGCGTGAAGGATTTAAAGGCAAGGGCTATGTAACAGGACTTGCCTCACCTGCCGACTGGAGCGTTGAGTTTGACCTGCCGCAGTCGCAGTATTACCACGCGATAATCGTTGTCGCTACCGATGAAAAAAAGAAAAACGCTATCCTTGTTGACGGAAAGCGTTTAAGCGAATTTTCAACATCGGGCAACGGGCATTTTGAGATAATCACCGTGCGCAACAATTACCTTGAAAAAGGCAAGCATACCATAACGCTCGAAAACCCCGATGCCAAGACCGATATCGACTACGTAAGCCTCGGCGCCAGCGAGGATATCGCAAACATAAAATTCAGGCTTTCAAACCCTGAGCTTTCCAACAAAAATTCTGATGAAAACACAAAAGCGCTGTACCACTATATCTGCACAAGCTACGGCAGCAAGGTTATGCTGGGGCAGCACGATACTGTCGGCACAAGCCTCGAAACAGACCTTATCTACCAAACCACAGGCAAATATCCCGCAGTGCGCTTTGGTGATATGATGCTTCAGACCGCAAGCACCGACCCTGCGAAAGAAACAGAACTTGCCTGCGCCGAAAAATTCGCAAAGGACGGCGGACTTATCGGCTATATGTGGCACTGGACAGCTCCAATGGGCAAGCGCGGCTACTATTCCACCGATACCGATTTTGACATCACAAAGGCTGTAACAAAGGAAAACATCGCCCTTTTGCCTATCGAAGATATCCGCAAGCTCGAACAGCAAAAGAAGATCTCTCCCGAGTGCCTTGCCCTTGTGAGTGATATCGACACCATTTCCGAAAAGCTCGCCGATCTCGGCAAGAAAGACATCACGGTTCTGTGGCGCCCTCTGCACGAGGCAAGCAACGGCTATTTCTGGTGGGGCAAGGACGAAAGATCGTACAAGTGGCTGTGGGATCTGCTTTACACACGCCAGACACAGTATCATAAGCTGAACAATCTCATCTGGGTGTGGAGCGCACAGAACGCAAGCTGGTACGTTGGCGACAGTAAGTGTGATATCGTTTCGGTCGATATCTACGACGAGGGCAACACCAGCGGAAATGTCAACAGCCTGCTGTTTTTGCAAAGCATCGCTAAAAACAAGCCCGTTGCAATAAGCGAATGCGGCAACTTCCCGTCCGTACAAAGCATCGCCGACGAGAAAGCGATGTGGTCATACATCGCTCAGTGGGGCGGAAACTTCCTGATGAACGATGACGCCACGCTCTCCGAGCGCTACAACACCAAGCAGGAGCTCCAGATAATGTATAACAACAATCTGACCGTCACCCGCGATAAGCTCCCCGATGCGAAAAAGCGCCTTGAGGACTACAAAAAAGCACAGGAAGAAAAGAAAAAAGCCGCCGCAGCAACCACCAAGGTGACCACCAAAGTGACCACCAAAGCGACTGCGGCAACCGCAAAGCCAAACGCATAAAACACAAAAACCTCCGCATAATAGTCTTAAAACAGACTGTTTACGGAGGTTTTATTATGGATATAAGCAAACAGCAGTATGAAAAGATGTATAAGCAAGCTTCCAAAGGCACAAAATGGTATGTGACTACCCCAAAAGCGTTTTTCTTCGGCGGACTGATATGCCTGCTCGGGCAGTCGCTGCTTGATCTGTACAGATCACTCGGGCTTGAGCAAAAGACCGCATCGCTTGCAGTTTCCGTCACGCTGATATTCCTCTCAGCGTTCTTTACCGCGCTCGGCTGGTACGAAAAGCTCGCAAAACACGCAGGCGCAGGTACCCTCGTGCCAATAACAGGCTTTGCCAATTCCGTCGCCGCACCCGCCCTTGAGTTCAAAACAGAGGGCTGGATACTCGGCCTCGGCGCTAAAATATTTATCATCAGCGGCCCCGTCATACTCTATGGTACCCTCGCAAGTATCGCCTACGGACTTATCTATTACCTCCTCACCTAACCCCACAAATCCGAGCTTGTCGCGGTATGCGTGTCGAGCAGCTGGGGGAAACCCTTTTGGAGAAGGGTTCTCCCCCAGACCCCTTTCCTAAACCTTTTATTGCTTTTTCGGCACAAGGTGTCTGCGACAC
>CADAEJ010000088.1 GCA_902786965.1 uncultured Ruminococcus sp.
ACAGATACCGAGCTGTATCTGACCGAGCAGGTCAACAATATGATGTTTGTTAAAATATGAGAAAGCTGCTGCCTGATATTTTTGCGGAAGTGTGCCTGGGTTAACCACTTGTTTGGGTGAAAAATTGCTCGAAATTGCTTCAGATCGCTCGAAGTTATGACCTCGCAAATTGCGTAAAATCGCTTACTTTCGCAAATCACCAGAGAATAGTAAAATGCTGGAAACTTGTTCAAATCCCGTACGGGTCACTCTTTCGACTACTCGCAGATAGCGTTGATACGCTGTTTGCGAGTTTTTCTTTTACCCTGATACTGCTTGTGTCATTTACTTGTCCTTTATACAGCTTTGGGCTGTCCTTTGATGTCGTTGTATGTGCCGTGCTTCTTGAAGTCAAGTACTGATGCGATAGCATCTCATGCTCTTGCATGAGCCTGATCGAACACATGACAGTAGATAGGAACTCAATATGATGACGGTGAAGGCTCCGGATCGCTGCCGGAGCCTGTGTGCGGTATCAGGGACGAAAAAATTATCGCAGCCTCTTGACAAACGGGGGAATTACGTGTATACTTGTTTCATATTCTATGAAAGGACGGTGAACACCATGACAGAACTCTTTATATACTCAAAACAGATGCCACAAAAGAATATCAACAGATTTAAGCATGGAGTTTGCCCGAACAGTTCAGCCATGTGCTGACACTTTGCGTACAAAAAAGATTTCTGCACTCCTGCGGGGGTGCTTTTTTTATGCGCGGGCAGACAAGAGAAAGGAAAAACTATGATCATATTAAACGGAAAGTACAATACGGCAAAGGTATTCACCGATATTGTTGACAACACCGCCATCGCGCAGATAATCGAGCTTTGCGACCAGCCTATGAGCGAGGGCGCGAGCATACGCATAATGCCCGATGTACACGCGGGCGCGGGCTGCACTATCGGTACAACGATGACGATAACAGACAAGGTCGTTCCCAATCTGGTCGGGGTAGACATCGGCTGCGGAATGGAAACTGTAAAGCTGAAGGAAAAGCACATCGAGCTGCAAAAGCTTGACAAGCTTATCTATGAAAAGATACCCTCGGGCTTTGCTGTGCGCACCAAGCCGCACAGATACAGCGAGAGGATAGACCTCACGCAGCTTTACTGCTATGACAGGATAAATCTTGACAGAGCGCTTTGTTCGATAGGCACGCTCGGCGGCGGCAATCATTTTATCGAGGCGGACAAGGGCGAGGACGGCAGCATCTACATCGTTATACACTCGGGCTCGCGCCACTTTGGCGTTGAGACTGCAAAGTTCTATCAGAACGAGGCGTACAGACGGCTCAACAAGTCCTCTGAAAAAGAGGTGAACGAGCTTATCGCGCGCCTCAAGGAGCAGGGCAAGCAAAAGCAGATCAGTGGCGAACTGAAAAAGCTGGAGAACACCAAGAGGACAAGCGTTCCCAAGCAGCTTGCCTACTGCGAGGGAGAGCTGTTCGAGCAGTATATCCACGATATGAAGATAGTTCAGCAGTTTGCGGCGCTCAACCGACAGGCGATGATGGACGAGATAATCAAGGGTATGCACCTGCACGCTGCCGAGCAGTTCACGACTATCCACAACTACATCGACACGGACGAAATGATACTGCGCAAGGGCGCGGTGTCGGCAAAGGCAGGCGAGAGGCTGCTTATCCCTATCAATATGCGCGACGGCAGCCTTATCTGTACAGGCAAGGGAAATCCCGACTGGAACTGTTCCGCACCGCACGGCGCAGGCAGGCTCTACTCGCGTTCGCAGGCAAAGCAGTCATTCACCGTCAGCGAGTTCAAAAAGCAGATGAAGGGCATATACACCACATCTGTCAGCGAGCAGACGCTTGACGAGTGCCCGATGGCGTACAAGTCCTTTGAGGACATCGCAAGCAACATCGGCGATACGGTCGAGGTAAACGAGGTCATCAAGCCTATCTACAACTTCAAGGCGGGTGAGGAGTGATGACGCGGTTCGTACCCTATGAAAAACGAAGCAAGAAAGAGCGCCGCAAGGCAGATGCGATAAAGCGTCTGGACTGGAACGGCGTTGACCCTGCGACTAAAACTATCGCGGGCAAAAAGAACGTTCATGTGCGCAAGCCAAAGCACCCACGCAGCGAGTGGGAGGAGTGAACAGAAAAAACTGAAAGCAGCGTGCATTATTTGATAACCGGGACTGATATTTTTACCTTCCTGCGCGGCGCGGGAATAAAGAGCGATGAGTCGTAAAACAGCGGTATTCAAATACAACGCCCCCGAGAAAAAACGCTCGGGGGCAGCTTTTATATAGGTATATCTCTGACACTTCGGCGCTTTTTTGACTGCGGGGTGGCGCAGCATTGATTAAAAATTTGTTTCTGCGCAACTTTTTTGTACAAAGACTTGATTTATTCAGAAATTGGTGGTATAATATAGAAGTCGAAGTGTAACTAAATGGGAAACAAACAATATACTTCAACTTATTGCAGAATTATCAGACCCATATATAAGGAGGAAACATATATGAAAGCAAAAAGGATATCTGCTGCGATCGCGGCGATAGCTATGGCTGTCTCGCTTACGGTGCCTATGAGTGCATCGGCTGATACGGTATACTCCACAACTATTGAGGGAACCAAGGTAACATCGTTTGATAAGTATCTTGTAATGCCAAAAGATGCGACCGTCCCAAGTGCCGGCTTTTCGTTCAGCATCCAAGCGGGCGAGGCTGTTGACGCCAAACCTGACGGCACGACTCTGCCGGTGTTTGCAGGTGTCGGCACTCCGAAGTTCGTACTGAAAACCGCTGAAGGCGCTGACAACAACAACGATGGCGATGATACTACCGCAACGGTCAATTTCACATCCGGCGATGCTGCGACAGCAGAGGCAAGTGTGGCAACGGGCAAGACTGTCAAGTTCACAACAGCATCTGATACGAGCGATGAGAAGTTCGCGCTGAAAAAGATCGAGATAGATTTCTCGGGCATCAGCTTCCAGGAGCCGGGAATTTACAGGTACATTATAACAGAGGCAGCTGCAGGTACAGATCAGGCAGCGGGCGTTACGAACGATACCGACAGCACAAGAGTTCTTGATGTTGTTGTCGAGGATTCATCCGAAGGAAGCGTGAACAAGCTCAAGATCGGAAATTACATACTGCATGATAACGTTTCGGATGTTCCCGTAAAGGAGGCTTCGGGGAACACGGCAACCATCAAAGACAAGTCATCGGGCTTTACAAATAAGTATGATGCATACGACCTTGTGTTCTCAAAGACTGTTAAGGGCAATCAGGGCTCAAAGGACAAGTACTTCAAGTTCGATGTTTCTATAAGCGGCGCAAAGGGCGCGGAGATAGCTGTCAGCGGTCAGGGAACGGATTTCGCTGCAGAGCCTGAAAAGAGCACATCGACCACATACCTCGCAAGTGATATGAAAACCGCTAACACCAAAGATGAAGACTCAGATTTGGAAGGTCAGCAGCTCAAAGCCGATGCAGACGGCAATATCACAGCGACATTCTACATCAAGCACGGTCAGAAGGTGACGCTGCAGGGTATCCCGGCAGGCGCAAAGTATACCGTTACCGAGACACAGGAGGACTATACTGCGAACGTTTCCGTTACCGAAACAGCAGATCCGTCAGATGCAGCTGCAAACAGTGATAAAAACGGTATCACCGATCAAACTACGGGTATACAGGGCAACACCACGGCTGCTTTCACAAATACCCGCGAGGGAACTATCCCGACAGGTATTCTTTCAAATGTGGCTCTGCCTGCGGGGATAATCTCGCTTGCAGTTGCAGGCGCAGTTGGCAGCGTGATATACATCAAGAAGAAAAAGTCTGAGGAAGAGTAATCAACTTGCTGAAATTCTGGAAAAAAATGAACCTGCTTTACGGCTGGGTGATGCTGATAGTATTTCTTATCGCGCTGATAATAGGTATATGGCAGGCGTATGACAGCTATTATATGTTTGAGCATACGCTCGATGCAAGCATACTGCGATACAAGCCCGACCCTGCAAACGCGGGCGTGGATGCGGATTCGCCCATTACCGATGAGATGGTCGGCTGGATAACGATAGATGATACGAGCATAGATTACCCGGTAATGCAGGGCGAGGATAATACCAGGTTTTTGAGCACCGACCCGTTCGGGAAATACTCGCTTACCGGGAGCATTTTTCTGGACAGCAGGTGCAGCAGCGATTTTTCGGACGACTATTCGGTGATCTACGGTCATCATATGGACTACGGCAAGCTGTTCGGCTCGCTTGACGATTTTCTCAACGAGCAGTATCTGAAAAACCATAGGACAGGCACGCTTATAGTGGGCAAAGATGCCCGCAAGGTCTATAAGCTTGAGGTGTTCGCCTCTATGCGCGTGAGCAGCAGAGAGAAGATAGTTTTCAATATGGACAGCAAGCGAATAAGAGAGTTTATAAGCCAAAACGCACAGGCAGCAGCAGACAGCGATAACAAGAATAAACGCATTATCGCCCTTGCGACCTGCGCAGGAGCAAATTCTACGATGAAGACGGTAGTTTTTTGCACCATAAGCGAATAGTGACAAAGGCTCCGCGCAGGGTAAGTTCTGCGGGAGCTTTTTTTGTGCGCTTGACTTTTCGCACGCAAGCGGGTATATTTAATATGGACAAAAGCTTTGAAAGGGGAAGGAAATGTATACATATACCGTTTTTGACGTCGAAACGCCAAACCGATACAATGACCGCATCAGCGCCATAGGCATAACCGTGGTAAAAGAGGGGGAGATAGCCGACAGCTTTTTCTCGCTTGTTGATCCGCAGACAAGATTTGACTTGTTCAACACGCGCCTTACGGGCATCAGCAGCAAAACAGTCGAGGGCGCGCCGAACTTTGCACAGCTCTGGGAGAGGATCGAGCCGCTTATGAGCAGCGGGATACTCGTTGCACACAATGCCGTGTTTGATCTTGGCGTGCTGAAAAAATGCCTGCACAGCTACGGCATCGAGTGGAAAAAAAGCGTAAAGTATATCTGCACTGTGCGCGCAGGCAGAAAGTTCCTGCCGGGTATCAGCCACAAGCTGAACGATATGTGCGCCTACTACGGCATCTCGCTTGACCACCACAAAGCCGACAGCGACAGCAGCGCCTGCGCACAGATACTCCTGCGGTATTTCCAAAGCGGCGAGGATGTTGATTCGTTCATCAGGACTTATAAGCTTGCAGAATAAATATGTTCAATAAACTCCGTTGGTTCATCCTGCGGAGTTTTTTTGATGTTTATAATACAAATCAGACGTTGGTTCATCCTGCGGAGTTTTTTTGATGTTTATAATACAAATCAGAGTTTGTGCACTATGTCAGAGAGTGTGCCCGAAGGGGTTATAGGACGGGCGCAAATTTGCGGAAAGCCCCCTAAACAAGAGCCATTCAATCCGCCTTTTTGCAGGCGGATTGCGGGGAAATGGCGGGCGTATTCTACGTAGGGGCACGCCCTCTCTTGCAGGGCTTAGCAAGGCGCAGCCTTGGTAAACCTCGTTTCAAACAGTCCACAGGACTGTTTGAAATTCACCCCTTGCCGAG
>CADAEJ010000089.1 GCA_902786965.1 uncultured Ruminococcus sp.
CGTTATTTGGGGACGTGTCCCCAAATGGCGAAAAAGCAATAAAAGGTTTCTGAGGGGGGTACGGGGGGAACTCTTCTCCAAAAGAGTTCCAGCCCGATTGTACACCGAATATTCCCCGACAAAATCGGATTTGTATGATATGTAGAGGAGAGCGGATTGCTCTCCTTTTTTTGCGTATCAGTTGCAGCCGCACCCGCAGCCGTTGTTATTGCCGCAGCCGCAGTTGCCCTGGCAAGAGATGATGAGGATAAGGATGATTATCCACCAGCAGCCGTTATTACCACACATAAGTCATATCTCCTTTGTTTGTATTTAAGGCGTTTGTTGTGCGCCTTATGGTACATTATATGTGGGCGCGGGAAAAGGGTTACAAAAAAAGAAGCTCTGCCGGGAGAGCTTCTTTTGGTGGTATTCAGTATTATTTCTTGCCGTAGAAAGAGCAGAAGTTTGCGAAGTTTTGCTCGTGGTAGGCGAGCTTTTTCTCTTTAGTCAGCACTTGCAGGTCGTACTGCGGTGCGTTTGCTATTTTGATGATGACGTGCTTAACGGCGCTGTTCAGTCCTGCTCGTTTAATTTTTACCTCGGTAAGCTGCTGGTAGGGTATGTAGGTGAACTCGTCAAAGCGCGGTGTGAGGTCTTCCATAATAACTCTTATCTTATTATTGGTACGGTCAAGCGGGATTATGCCGATGCCGTTCTCGTTGACGTTGATAAGGTAGCCTGCCCACGCGCGTCCGTTCTGCGCCTGCTGCATTCCGCCGACGAAGCCGCCGCCCGTGAGAAAGGTCGTTGCGTAGAAGATACAGTTGTTCTGTCCGATGAAGCCGACCTGCGAAAAGCAAGCCATTGCGCCTTCAAGTGTTGAAAATTCAAACATTTTGTTTCCCCCTGTTTCTTATTTTTAAGCGGTCTTTCCGCTTTTATTCTGTCTGTCTTTATTTATTGCCGTAAAAATCGCAGAATGCTTTGAAACAGCCCTCGTGATAGGGTATTTTGTTTTGTTTGACCTGCACCAGAAGATCAAATTTCGGTGCGTTGGCTATCTCGATTATAAGGCGCTTTATTGATGAACCGATAGAGTATTTTTTGACCGTTACGGACATCAGCTGCTGATATGGGATATAGAAAAATTCGTCAAATCGCAGTGCAAGGTCTTCGAGCTTGACGCCGAAGTTCTTTGTGGCTTCAAGCGGGATTATTCCAAAGCCCATTTCGTTGACGTTGAGCAGATAGCCTGCCCAGTTTCTGTTATTGGCTGCGTTTTTTGCTCCCTGTACTGCGCCGCCGATAGCGCCGAACATCAGCGCCGAGGTGGGTACGGCATTGGTCGCGTAGAATATGCAGTTGTTCTGCCCGATGAAATTGAGCTGTGCAAAACAGTTCAGAGCGCCCTGATAGGTTTCAAATGCAAACATATTGTTTTCCCCTTTATACTTTTTTATAGCCCCGTATACTCACAGATTATAACATCTTTCGCATCAGGTGTCAAGCGTGACAGGCATTTGCGCGTTTTTTTGTGAAAGCGAGATTTGTCCTGTGCATACAATGGTTAACAGGCGTCAATACTTTTGACAGAACAGCTTATTTCTGAAAGAAAGGTGTGTTTTGAATGAATGCGCAGTGGCTTGAAAACAACTCGTTCACAAAGGAGGCTGTGAGGCTTGTTAAGCTTGCTGTGAGCCTTGCGGGTGGGCTTGGTCATACTTATGTCGGTACGGAGCATCTGCTGCTGGCATCGGCGAGCCTTGACAGGAGTGCGGCGAGTGCGGTACTGATGCGCTACGGGATCGTGCCTGCTATGATAGAGCGCGAGATAGTCAGGACGGTCGGCAAGGGTACGCCGTGCAGGACGGGTCTGAACGACTTGACGGTAAACGCGCTCGGTGCGGTGGAGGGCTCGCAGAAAACGGCGAGGCTGTGCGGTGAGACAAAGACGGGGACGGAGTATATCCTTGGGGCGATGGCGGCAAACAGGTTTTGCAGCGCATACAAGCTGATGGGTGCATGCGGTGTCAAGCCTGAAGTGATCGCCCGTGAATGCACGGCGGCTGACATTGCGGCAAGGACATCGGGCGGCGGTGTAAAGCTCAAGGCGCTTGAAAAGTTCGGCAGGGAGCTGACGAGGCAGCGGACGGCTGCGGATTTTGACCCTGTTATCTGCCGCGAGGGTGAGATGCAGCGGATAATGGAGATACTGTGCCGCAGGACGAAGAACAATCCGTGCCTTGTGGGCGAGGCGGGAGTCGGAAAGACGGCTGTTGTTGAGGGTCTGGCGATGAAGATTCTTGGCGGTGATGTGCCTGATATGCTGTGCGGCAAGCGTATTTTCGCGCTTGACCTGACGCTTTTGCTGGCGGGTGCAAAGTACCGCGGCGACTTTGAGGAGAGGCTGAAGGACTGTCTTGCGGAGGCGGAAAAGGCAGGGAACGTGATACTGTTTATTGACGAGCTGCACAACATTATGGGCGCAGGTGCGGCGGAGGGCGCTATTGATGCGGCGAATATTCTAAAGCCGCAGCTTGCACGCAGGGGATTGCAGCTTATCGGGGCGACGACGTTTGAGGAATACAAAAAGACTATTGAAAAAGACAGCGCGATGGACAGGCGCTTTCAGAAGGTCATTATAGGCGAGCCGACGGCGGAGCAGACCTGCGAGATACTGCGCGGCTTGAAAAAGCGCTACGAGCAGCATCACGGGGTGAGGATAAGCGATGAGGTGATAAGCCGCACGACCTGGCTTGCAAAGCGGTATGTGACGGGCAGGTTCTTTCCCGACAAGGCGATAGATATTCTTGACGAGGCGTGTGCGCGCACGGTGATGGGTGAAAAGGCGAGAACGGCTAAAAGTGCGGACTGCACGGCATTCGACGATTATATAAGCGGAAGGATAAGCCGCGAGAGGTATCTTGCGCTGGTGACGGGTGCGCTGCGCGAGAAGCCCGAGGTCGCCTGCGATGAGGTGGAGGGCGTGGTATCGGATATGACGGGTATTGAATGCACCGCGCTTGCAAAGGGTGACAGGGAGAGGCTTATGGAGCTGGAAGGCAGGCTCAGGCGCAGGGTGATAGGTCAGGACGCGGCGATAAGCTCGCTGTGCCGTGCGGTAAGGCGGTGCAGGGCAGGCTTGAAGAGCAGTGAGCGTCCTATCGGGAGCTTTGTGTTCCTGGGGCAGACGGGCGTGGGTAAAAGCCTTTTGGCAAAGGAGCTGGCGAGGGAGTTTTTCGCTCGTGAGGACGCGGTGATAAGGCTTGATATGTCGGAATTCATGGAGCGACACAGCGTATCGCGGCTGATAGGCTCGCCACCGGGATATGTGGGCTTCGAGCAGGGCGGTCAGCTTACTGAGCAGGTCAGGAACAAGCCGTACTGCGTGCTTTTGCTTGACGAGATAGAAAAGGCTCACCCGGATATATTCAACATTCTTTTGCAGATACTGGAGGAGGGGAGTCTGACTGACACGCTTGGGCGGACGGTCAGCTTTGCGAATGTTTTGGTGATAATGACATCAAATGCAGGTGTGAAGGCTTTCGGAGAGAAAAAGCAGGTGGGATTTGCACAGGACGGCAGGCGCGGCAGCGAGATGAAAAGTGTGGTGCTTGGGGAGCTGAAAAGGTTTATGTCGCCCGAGCTGCTGGGGCGAATTGACGAGGTGATAGTGTTTGACGCGCTCGATGAAAAGAGCCTTGAAAGGATCGCGCGGCTGGAGCTTGACGGGCTGGCGCAGAGAATGGCGCAGCTGGGGTACGATTTTTCATACTCGGCGGCGGCGGCGCGGCAGGCGGCTGCGCAGGTTTTCTCGGGCGGCGGCAGTGCGCGCGATGTGCGTAAGCTCGTTTGCGGCAGGATCGAGGATATCATCAGCGAGAAGATGCTTGAGGGCGGCAGCAAAAAGCTGCGTTTGGACTGGTCGGGCGGCGGTTTTAATGTGAGAGAGGCGGTGGCGACGGCGTAGTTCACGAAAAGTTTACAATTACATTCCCAAAACAAGTGACAATGCTGCTGCTTTATGCTATAATTATTTCTGTATAGACTATACATTGATGTATGGGAGTGTGTATCAATGGCTGAAAACAGACCTTACAAGCTTTACGGCGATTCGACTGCCGACCTTTCGGAAGAGATACTCAAGGGTATGGACGTTGAGATGGTCAAGCTGACGTTTGAGATGAACGGCAGGAATTACTGTGACGGCGAGCTGCCGATGGAAAGCTTTTATAAAAAACTTCGCGAGGGTGCGGTCTCAAAGACGGCGCAGATCGCCCCCGCTACATATGAGGAGGTCTTTGAAAAGGACCTTGCAGCCGGGTATGATATTTTGTACCTGGCGTTCTCGTCGGGACTCAGCGGCAGCTACAACAGCTCGTGCATCGCGCGGGATAATCTGCTTGAAAAGTACCCCGAGGCGAAGATAATCTGCATTGACTCGCTGTGCGCTTCGACGGGCGAGGGGCTTTTGCTGTACAAGGCTGATGAAAAGAAAAAAAGCGGTATGGGCATTGACGAGCTGGCTAAGTGGCTGGAGGCTACGAGGCTGCATTTGTGCCACGTCTTTACGGTGGATGATCTTAAATTCCTGCGCAGGGGCGGCCGCGTGAGTGCTACTGCTACGTTTGCGGGCACTCTGCTGGGTATAAAGCCGCTTTTGCACGTTGATAATGACGGGCATCTTATCCCGCTGGGTAAGGTAAGGGGCAGAAAGCAGTCGCTGAACAAGCTGGTGGACATGATGCAGGAGCGCGTGAACGGCTGGGATAACCCTGTGGTGATGATCTGCCACGGCGATGCAAAGGACGATGCGCAGTACGTTGCTGATCTGGTCAGGGAGCGCTTTGGCAAGCAGACGGATGTGAAGATCTGCTACACGGGTACGGTCATAGGCTCGCACTCGGGACCGGGTACGCTGGCGCTGTTCTTTATGGGCGAACAGAGGTGAATGATAAATCAGAATTTGCCGCGGTGTGTACACCGCGTAATTGGGGGAAACCCTTTTGGAGAAGGGTTGTCCCCCAAGCCCCTTTCCTAAACCTTTTAATGACTTTTCAGCAACGGGAGGCAAAGCTCCCGTTGCTGAAAAGTGTTAGAGAGTTCAGAAAAAGAGTTTGAGAGAAAACGCTCCCAAGAGAATACCCACAGTTGCACGATATGCATACTGCGGTAGATCCGATTTTGTTGAGGAATATTCAGTGCATAGTTGGGTTAGTTCTTCTGAAAAGAATTTTCTTCGCACTCTCTTATAAACTCTCACTACTTTTTCGTTATTTGGG
>CADAEJ010000090.1 GCA_902786965.1 uncultured Ruminococcus sp.
ATCGCTATCGGTATAATCGAGATACTCGGAAGAGCATACATCTCGCCGCAGCTTGCCGACGCTATCGTTTTCGCCGTGCTTATACTCGTGCTTATGGTCAAGCCTACGGGTATCCTTGGCAAGAAGGTCAGCGAAAAGGTCTGATAAGTTTATCAAAATAATTACCGAAAGGACAGATACAGGTGAAGAAAAAGCTTAATGTGCAGACAAGAAAAAGCTTTGTTACATACGCTTTGCTGATAGTCGTTGTTATTGCCGTGGAAATACTGCTCAATACGGGCAATATCAGCAGTATGATGCAGGGACTTCTTGTGCCTATATGCGTGTATGCGATACTTGCGGTGTCGCTCAACCTTACAGTCGGCATACTTGGCGAGCTGAGTCTTGGTCAGGCAGGATTTATGTGCATAGGTGCCTACGCCAGCGCGATATTCTCAAATATGGTCAAGGACAGCATTACCCAGCCGATGATAAGATTCCCCCTTGCGATACTTATCGGCGGCATCTGTGCGGCATTGTTCGGAATACTTATAGGTATCCCTGTTTTAAGACTGCGCGGCGACTACCTCGCAATAGTTACCCTCGCGTTCGGCGAGATAATCAAGAACGTCTTTGCGGCGCTGTATATCGGATATGACAGCGCAGGACTGCATATCTCACTCAAAAGCCAGGGCGACCTCAACCTTGCAGCAGACGGCAAAATGGTCATCAACGGCGCACTCGGTATAAGCGGTACGCCTAACGATTCAACATTTGAAATAGCTGTGGCTATACTCTTTATAACCCTTATCATCAGCTATAACTTCATCAACTCGCGTACAGGCCGTGCGGTGATGTCCATTAGAGATAACCGCATCGCTGCGGAGTCGGTGGGCATAAATATAACCAAGTACAAGCTGATAACATTCGGTCTTACTGCCTTTCTTGCAGGCGTTGCAGGCGTTCTGTATTCGCACAACTTCTATTCGCTGCAGGCTTCAAAGTTTGACTATAACCTGTCTATCCTCGTGCTCGTGTTCGTCGTTCTGGGCGGCATCGGCAGCGTAAGGGGCAGCGTTATCGCGGCGGCTGTGCTTACAATGCTGCCCGAGTACCTGCGAAGCATCAATAAGTACCGTATGCTTTTCTACGCGATAACCCTTATCGTGATGATGATATGTACATCAAATGCGACCGTGAGAAACTTCTTTATCCGCAGCTTTGAAAAGCTTAAAGGGCTTGTCATCAAGAAAAAGCCCGCGGGCGGGACTGTAAAGGAGGGCGAGTGATATGGCACTTCTTGATGTCAAAAAGCTGGGTATCTCTTTCGGCGGTCTGCGTGCCGTTGACGAGTTCTCCATACAGATCGAAAAAGGCGAGCTTTACGGCCTTATCGGACCAAACGGCGCAGGCAAGACAACTATCTTCAACCTGCTCACAGGCGTTTATAAGCCGACCGACGGCTCGATAGTCCTCGACGGTGAGGATATCACAGGCAAGTCAACTATCCAGATAAACCGCGCAGGTATCGCAAGAACATTCCAGAATATCAGACTTTTCCATAATCTCACCGTTATCGACAACGTTAAGGTAGGTCTGCATAATCACTATAAATACTCCGCAGGCACGGGCGTTTTCAGACTGCCAAAGTTCTTTCGCACCGAAAAGGAAATGAACAAAAAGGCTCTTGAGCTGCTGCGCGTTTTCGACCTTGAGGGCGAGGCTTACCTGCCTGCATCGGGACTGCCGTACGGCAAGCAGAGAAAGCTTGAGATAGCAAGAGCGCTCGCTACCGAGCCCAAGCTGCTGCTTCTTGACGAGCCTGCCGCAGGCATGAACCCCAACGAGACCGCAGAGCTTATGAACACTATCCGCTTTGTGCGCGATAACTTCGATATGACAGTTCTTCTGATCGAGCATGATATGAGCCTTGTTTCAGGTATCTGCGAGAGGCTGTCGGTGCTGAATTTCGGTCAGCTGCTTTGTCAGGGCGAGACCTCAGAGGTGCTTTCAAATCCCGAGGTCATCACCGCATATCTTGGAGAATAAGGAGGGCGATAATATGGCAATGCTTGAGATAAAGGATCTTTGTGTCAACTACGGTGTCATCAAAGCCCTCAAGGGTATATCCTTCGAGGTCAACGAGGGCGAGGTCATCGCTCTTATCGGCGCGAACGGCGCAGGTAAGACCACCACGCTGCATACCATCACGGGACTGCTCAGCGCAAAGTCGGGCAGCATCGTGCTTGACGGCAAGGATATAACCAGGACACCTGCGCATAAGATAGTAAAAATGGGTATCGCACACGTTCCCGAGGGCAGACGCATCTTTCAGAACCTTACGGTGCTTGATAATATACGCCTTGGCGCTTTCACAAGAAAGGACAAGGATGCTATTGCAGAGGATGTCGAAAAGGTCTATAAGCTGTTCCCAAGGCTTGAGGAGAGAAAAACGCAGATCGCAGGAACTCTCTCGGGCGGCGAGCAGCAGATGCTCGCAATGGGCAGAGCACTTATGTCAAAGCCCAGGATAGTCGTTATGGACGAACCCTCAATGGGACTTTCCCCCATACTCGTCAGCGAGATATTCGATATCATCGAGTCGATAAGAAAGCAGGGGACTACCGTTCTGCTGGTCGAGCAGAATGCGAAAAAAGCTCTCGCTATTTCAGACAGAGCGTATGTTCTGGAAACGGGAAAGATAGTGCTTTCGGGCAAGGCAAGCGACCTTATCAATGATGAGTCTGTTAAAAAGGCTTATCTCGGAGAATAGGAGGATACGCATGGCAAGGATCATCACTATTGCAAGAGGTATGGGAAGCGGCGGAAGAACGATCGGCAGGATGCTCTCCGAACAGCTTGGAATGAAATACTACGATAAGGAGCTTATTAAACTCGCCAGCGAGGACAGCGGTATCAACGAGGCTTTCTTCGGCAGGGTGGACGAAAAGGTGAAAACCTCCTTCATCCGCAAAAACGGCGTCTATAAGGGCGGGCTTATCGATCCGTCCAGCAAGGACTTCACAAGCGACAGGAACCTTTTCAACTTCCAGGCAAAGATAATCAAGGAGCTCGCTGAGAAAGAGCCTGCCGTAATAGTCGGAAGGTGCGCCGATTTCGTGCTTGCGGATAAGCAGGACGTTATAAAGCTGTTCATCTTCTGCGATATGCAGACCGCGGTGCATAACGTTATCGAAGCCTACGGCGGCACAGAAGCCTCGGCAAGAAAGCTTATCGAAAAGACCGATAAGGACAGAAGCACCTACTACGAGCATTATACAGGCAGGAACTGGGAAGATGCAAGGAATTATAACATATGCCTCGATACCAGCCGTATGGATTACCAGACCTGCGTCGATATAATAAAGGGCTTTATTGATATAAAATACAATAAATAAGCGTGTTGTTGAAAAAACGTGCGCGTTTTTGGTGAATGTATACATTTTTTGATATTTCTCGTTATGATGTCTTGACAAATGTGTTAGATTTGTGATACAATAAATGAAGAAATATTAAATTGGTGTCAGTGTGCCTTGGTTTTGAAAAAGACCGGGGCTGTCAGTCTTGTCTCTAATTGAAAAGATAAGCGCAAAAGCGGCATATCCGTCAAGCGTGAATGCTTTTTGGGGAATATAAATTCTATATGAAAGGAGTAGCTGCCCTTGGCGTGAAACGATTATTCTTTCACAGTCATAAAATGGCAGCGCAAATTCAATGCTATTCGATGAAATGAGCCAGGTAGCCAGAAATGTTGTGACTCAGAGAATGAGCAGCAATATGCCCTTGAGTTTCAACGATACCATCTGCGTAGCATACACATCCAGCAGCAAGATCTATGTTGGTGTCAGCAGCGTTACGATGGTAAACAATATGCCTATGCAGTTCCATGCAGAAGTTGATATGTGCAACAATGTGATGCGTGAGAACGATACGGCTATTCAGGAGATGGCAGTGTTCAATGCAGCAAGCCTGCAGCCGATGCTTCCCTGTACAGATTGTGCAGCAAGGATAATGGCAATGAATCCTGCAAACTCAAATACACTTGTGTTACTGCCCACCCAGAATGTTGCTTTGTCACAGATGGGTGCGTACATACAGTCGCAAAGCCAGCCTCAGATGCCTATGGGTCAGGGTATGGTTTACAATGGTATGCCCGTCAATATGGGACAGTATCAGGCAATGCCGTACGGTGGTATGCCGATGCAGGGTATGGGTCAGCCTATGCCCGCGCAGCAGTACGCTATGCCCGGTCAGCCTCAGCAGTATGCTATGCCTCCGCAGACTCCTGCACAGCCGGCAGCACCGGCAGCATCGCAGTATGCAGGAACAAAGAGCCAGTATACCGAAACTACATCGCAGTACCTCGAAAGCGGCGATACAGACAGCGGAAGCTATCTGAAAGGCCGTCTTGACAAGCTGTTCAGCGTCGAGGACGAGATGGATATCGAAGACATGAAGGCTAAAAAGGCACAGGAAAAAGCTGCGCAGAAGAAAAAACGTAAATTCTTTAAGGAAGAGAGTGAAGATTAATGTCTAAAACCGTAAGACGAATTATCACGACGTCCATTGTAATCATCGCTATCATCGCGCTGACTATCATAATGGTCATCAATACGTCGTCAAAAACACGTAAGAACGCTATCGACCACATGAAGTCGATAACGAACCAGGAAGCATCTATGATCCAGAGCTTCGTAGAGAACGCAGAGAATACCCTTTCTGCATATGCTTCATCACCTGAGATTACAGAACTGCTCAAGGTCGTAAGGGCTTTCCCAGACGTTTCAGCTGCTGAAGATGCTAAAAGCCTCAGAGAAGCAGCAGGTAAAGACAGCAAGACAAGTGAAGCGCTGAAGAATGCTCAGAAGTACACAGAGGCATTCTCAAAGACTGTCAAGGGTCTTGAAGGTATCTACGTTTCCGAATGGTCAACTCACGTTCTTGCACATACCGATCCTAACGTTCCGGGTATGACAACAAGAAAGACTGATGAAGCTCGTAAGCCTCTGCATGATTCTATGCTCAGTGCAGGCGACGGCGTTTATAACACCGGTATCATCATTTCACCTGCCTCTAAAAATAAGCAGCAGATCGTTTCCATGTATAAGGCTGTAAAGGACGAGAACGGCAATCCTAT
>CADAEJ010000091.1 GCA_902786965.1 uncultured Ruminococcus sp.
CCAAAAGGCATGAGCTGGGGCATATAAACCCTCACGCATTCAGGCACACAATGGCGAGCCTGCTGCTGCACGGCAATATGGACATAGCTGCGATAAGCAAAAGGCTCGGTCACGCAAAGATAACCACAACGCTTGACATCTATTCTCACATAATGAAAGAGTCCGACAGCGAGTCGGCGGAAACCATAGCGGACATCGTACTAAGAAAGCAAATGGCATAGAAAAAACAAGCCGCACAGAAAAACTGTGCGGCTTGTTTGCATTGAAAAGTATGGTCGCCACCAATACTAATATAGTTTCTTTAATCACGCTACTATTTCTTTTTAGCTTTCCTAAATAATACAAACCCGGCAAGACCTAATGCACTTCCCGCAGCTCCGCTTATTTTTCTTATTGTACCATTTTTGTTCCTACGACAGTTTTCGCACAGCTTTTTCTTATTGGTACTCATTAGCTCACAACCACATTTTTTGCAGTAGCGAATTTCATTCATCGTTATCATCTCCTTTTTCTTCATCGGGGATCAATAATTCATGCATATTATATTCGATTTGCAATGATGTATCAAAAGCAGCAATGCGTCTTGATATATCACCAAATTTATCAACAACATCAATTTTCTTTTCTGCTGCACTTTCATTAATCATCAATAAAGTATCTCTATTATCAAGTTGATTTTCAACTATAAATGCCTTGAACTCTTCTAAGCACACTTTACAAGGCTCGTATTCTCCAAGGATAGCATATCATTCACATTCGGTTTGAACAGCATTTGTAATAGCGACAAGTGCTTGCAATGCGTCAGTTGCTTTTACAGAGGAATCATTTCTTTTCATCATTTGTTTAATATTGCTTTCGTGGAAATGATCCCGAATGTACAACAAATTCTGAGAAAAATTACGCATTAAGGCTCTCTTGGCATCAGTTGCTGAACTGATCACAACTAATAACGCTTTTTCTCGCAACTTTGAATCTATTATTTTTCTCGCTTGTTTAAGCTTGTCTCTTGCACTATCAGCCATAGCCAATCTATCGTTCTGAAGCTCAATATGAAGTTCTCGAATAGCATCACCTATAAATTCAATCTCATCAAGTATTTGAGCCATTGTAGCGTGAACCGATAGATTATTCAGAGACTGAGTCAGGTTAGGAGCAAAAGACATATTTTCCAGTCTGACCTGCTTTACAATTTTACTACCATCCCGAATTGTTGGTAGTATTTCGCCGTTTTTATCTATGGTAAACCTATACACACCCTTAGCAATAAGGTCTTTTACATAGGTGTCCATTTTTGCTACCATGATATGTTCTTTTTGAGCCATTGATAAAATGATTTCTGCAATGGCAGGAAGTTTAGCCCGTATCTTTTCCCAGTTCCCAAATTGACCTATAAAACTCTTATTATCTTCGTAGGAGATAACGCTAAGGTCGCCACGATTTGCTTGCCAACCTTCAATGTCATATTCAAATGTTGGAGATATTTCAAATTTATCTTGTTCGCTAATTGGACGTGAAGAATCAGCACTTTGGAAACCACAATGAGGGCATTGTGTCGCTTTATCAGATATTTTTGTGCCACATTCAGGACATAGAATCAAACTCATGAGCCAACCTCCAATCGCACTCTTTCAGTTTCCTTTTTTGTGTAGGAATTTTAATGAAAAGCGGTCATAGCTAAGATAGTTTAATCAGTCAGCACCTTACCGTAAAGCGTTCGTTCCCCGAGTGGCTGCAGGTGTACAGTGACAGGTCGTAGTGGCTTTGGACCATATCAGTCACCTGAGCAGGCTTGAGCATTTCATCGTCCTCAACACGGTATTTGAAAGTCTCATAGTCCATATTGGTGAAAAGAACCGTGTCATCTGATCGCTGTGCGGCTGCTTTTTTTGTGTGAAAAGTTGAAACAGATACTGTAGCACCCTGACGGCTGATGCTCAAAAAAAGAGAGCCGGACGCATCCGACTCCCATAGTCTTTAGCTTTATTTCTACCCTATCGAGCATTTCCCTAAAAACTTTTAAAGAGAGATTTATTACTGCGGGGTTTTGTCATACTGTGAGATCAGCTGCTGCGCTGTCTCACGCTTGGTGATGCACTTGTCCATTGCGAGCTTTTCGATATAGCGGTGCGCATCGTTCTCGGACATTCCTTTTTCAGAGATAAGCAGCCATTTTGCCCTGTTAACAAGGCGTATCTCCTGCATTTTATCCTCAAGCGAGACGGACTTTTTCTCAAGTCTGCGCAGCCTTTCCCTTGCGCTTTCAAGCCAGTCAAAAGCCTGCGAGACCATTTGCTTTGGCGACGGCTTTGGCAGGGTATATACTCCGTGGGGACACACTCTGTCGAACACATCGTGGTAATACTCGCTTTTGACGAGCAGCAGCACAGCACTTGCCATACCTGCGCTGCGGTCGATAGCAAGGGTGATGCCGTCGTCATCTGGCAGAGGGACATTGATTATCAGCATATCAAAGCTGCGTTCGAGCAGTCTGCGTTTTGCACCGCTGACGCTTGTTTCAAGCTCGCATTCATAGTTTCGTCTGTCTGTTATAAGCTCGGTAAGAGCCTGATTGAATTTCGGCTGTGACGAAACTATCAGGACGCTGTATCTGCGTTCTTTGAGCTGCAAATGTATCCCTCCTTATGCATAGTTTTCAGGCATTAAAGCTCCTTTGCATAGCAAACCGCACCGACGAGCTTGTCATACGGCGGATAGTTTTCGATAAGTTTGTAACCACGTTTTGTGTACATACCGACAGCCTCAGTCATCTGCGGTCTGGTCTGAAGTATCACTCTTGCAAAACCCTGCTCTTTGGCTTTTTGCTCAACAAGCTGCATCATTTTGCCTGCGATATGCTGTCTTCTGTATTCGGGCTGCACCCATACACGCTTTATTTCGGTGCTTTTGTCATCATATCTTTTCAAGCCTGCACAGCCTACAGCTTTACCGTCATCATAAGCTATAAGAACGTCAGGTATCTGAGCCGAAGCATTATACGGAACAAAGCCTTTGCGTTTGCTCACGCCGCCGACAAGGCTGCTGTAATAGTCCTCGGTTATCTGATAGAACATCTGAAAGTCGCTGTTTGTAACGCTCGTCCACGTATATGTTATCTCACCCATTCAAAGCTCCTTATTTGCAGTAAATGTCGATAAGCCTCTGCGGCAGGAGGGCTTTGACAAAGCCGCTTTCGGCTGCCAGTTTTTTTGCTTGGGCAAGACTCTCGGGCAGGGTATCAAAGTCTTTTGTCACTGACTCGTCCGCACTGAACAGGTCAAAGTCCGCAACAGGCGGCAGATACAGATTATTATTTATGCCGTCAAGCCCTGCATAGATAAGCATAGTGTATGCAAGATACGGATTAGCCGACGGATCTGCACTTCGCAGCTCTGCACGTCTGTACTCGCCCTTTGCGGCAGGTATACGTACAAGCTGTGAACGGTTCTCACCCGACCACGAGATGAACTTCGGTGCTTTAAACTTGCCAAGCCTTTGGTATGACGCATCACACGGATCAAGAAACAGGTTTATATCCTTTATGTGTTTCATTATCCCTGCTATCACTGACGGCAGGATAGTATGATGCTTGTCGCTGCCGACGGAAATGTTGATGTGAAAAGCATTCCCCGGCTTGTCTTTTAAAGGCTTTGGCGTGAAGTCTGCGTAAAGTCCGTTTGAATGTGCGACTGTTTTGACGACGGTTTTGTATGACATAACATCGTCAGCAGCAGTCAGCGGATCGGCATGACGGAAATCTATCTTGTTCTGTCCCGGTCCTTCCTCGTGGTGCGAGTTCTGCGGAGTAATGCCCATCTGTTCAAGATGCAGGCATATCTGCCGCCTTATGTTCTCACCCTTGTCCTCGGGCGCTATGTCCATATATCCTGCGGTATCGTAGGGGATAGTCGTGGGGTTGTCGTTCTCGTCGAGCTTGAACAGGTAAAATTCCAGCGCAGAACCGAAGGAAAACTCGATGCCCTGTGCTCTTGCGTCTTCGACGGCTTTGACGAGTAGACTTCTTGTGTCGCACTCGAAAGGCTGGTCATTCGGCTTTTTTATCGAGCAGAACATTCTCACCACACGCCCATGTTCGGGTCGCCACGGCAGTACAGAAAGTGTATCGGGGTCGGGGAAAAGCATCAGGTCTGAGCGAGCTTCGTTACCGAATCCACGCACAGCCGACGCATCAAAGCCGATGCCTTGTTCAAATGCTTTTTCAAGCTCGCAGGGCATTATGGAGATGTTCTTTTGCTTGCCGAACACATCACAGAATGCAAGTCTGATGAACTTGACATCTTCCTCTGCGGCATATTGTATGATCTCCTGCGGTGTGTATTTCATAGTTATCCTCCTGCTATTTGGGAAAAAATCTTTTCGAGAAGAGTTTTTCCCCAAACCCCTTTTCAGGAACCTTTTAATGATTTTTCGTTATCGAAAGAAAACCTCCGATAACGAAAAATGACTGAGAGTCCGAAAACAGTTCGGAGAAAAGCCCTTTTCAAAAGGACTCCCCGATAATATGGGCAGAGACACGATAAATTGCAATGACCTTTCAGTAAAGTGCTCGCATCAGAATATGCGTGATAGATTTCGGTCATGAACCTATTTCTTGTCTCTTGTTTCTAATCTCTAACCTCTTACTTCTAATTGGCAACGTACATCTGGCGGTATGGGTTTTTGCTGTCGGGCATAACGACTGTGAAAGGAGAATCGAGCAATTCTTTCATATCATAGCCAAAATATGTGCAGAAATGCCTTAAATAGTGGCCGATCTCCTCAAGCTCCTTTTTATCGGCAAAGTGAGTATGCACCTGGCTTGGAAACTTAATTCCCTTGCAGTCGCTTCGTAGGAACATCTTTCCGCCGTGCATGCCTGTCGAGGTAAAGTTGCTGACGATAGGCTTGTCGTTATCGACAAGTCCGAGCACGATGATAGTTCCGCCTGCCTGATATTCTCCAAGAAAGCTGCCGGCTTTTCCGCCGATAACGATAGCAGGCTGCTTTTCCTTATAGGCTTTCATATGAATGCCCGCACGGTAGCCTGCGTTTCCCTGAACATCCTTATAGGCTTTCATATGAATGCCCGCACGGTAGCCTGCGTTTCCCTGAACATAGATGTGACCGCCACGCATCGCATAGCCGACTGCATCGCCGACGTTTCCGTGAATAACTATCGTTCCGTCGTTCATCGTATCGCCGACTGCGTCTTGTGCGTTGCCCATGACTTCTATCTTTGCGCCGTTGAGGTAAGCGCCGAGAGCGTTTCCTGGGATACCGCTGACGGTAACTGTCTTATCCGAGATGCCTGCCGCTAAAAATCGCTGACCGAGACAGTTCGTGATATTGCAGCTGCCACGGCTCTGACGAAGGGCTTCGTTGAGGTCGATAAAGTCAAGACCTGTTGCATTTATATTCATTATACCACACCTCCGAGCATTTTTCTACGGGTTTCGGGCAAAAAAATCGCAAGTGTTGCATCTTTTTTCAATTCGTCAACATTTACACCGCTTAAATCCGTCTTTTCACGTATGAGCCTCGTATAGATTCCTGCTCCCGTGACATCGCCGATGATGATATATCCCGTGAGCCTGTCGTCCTTGATATAAAGGCGCTTGATGCCGCCGCAGATCTTTTCTTCGTATATCTCGCCTTCACCCTTTGCAAAGTAGCTGCCTGCGCTTGTGCAGTGCAGACCGAAAAATCCGATCGAGTTCATAGGGATAGCGTTAGTTATGCTGCTTTCGCCTCCTGCCATATTTACGCCTGCGCAGTAACCCTGCATATAGGCGTTCGGAAGGATAGCGAGCACTCTGTTTGCGCCGGCAGAGCTGTCAAAGCCCTCTGTGCAGTCGCCTGCGGCATAGACATTTTCAAGTGTGGTCTGCATTTTTGTGCCGATGATTATGCCTCTGTTTACCTCTGCGCCTGCGTCCTTTGCGAGCTGAACATTTGCTCTCACGCCGACTGCAAGCACGAGGATATCGAATTCGACAGTTTCGCCGCTTTTCATTTTTGCTTTGTTTTTTTCAAAGCTCTCGGCGCTGTCTGAAAGCAGGAACTTAATACCCTTGCTTTCAAGGTGCTTTTGCATAACATCGGCACATTCACTGTCAAGAATACTTGAAAGCACTCTGTCTGCAAGATCGCAAACTGTCACACTTCCGACTCTGCCAAGGATACCCTCTGCGCATTTGAGTCCGATAAGTCCTGCGCCTATGATAAGCACACGGCTGTCTTTTTTCAGAGCCTTTTCAAGCGCAAGGCTGTCGTCCATAGTCATAAAGGTGAATTTGCTTTTGACATTTTCAAGTCCATTCATTTTGGGAATGAAAGGTGACGAACCTGTTGCAAGACACAGCTTGTCAAACGTTGTTTTTTTGCCGTCAAAGGTGACCTCGCCTTTTTTTGCATCTATCTTTTCAGCCGTGGCATAAATAAGCTCGGTATTATTCTTATCGTAGAAATCAAGGCTGCGGTAGTTCATTTTTTCAAGCGTTGTTTTGCCCTCAAGATAGTAGGATATAAGAGGTCTTGAATAGACGGGGTGCTTCTCTGCGGAGATGACGGTTATCTCGCTTTCCTTGTCAGCGCTGCGGATACCCTCGATGCAGCCTGCTGCGGCAACGCCGTTTCCGATGATAACATACTTGCTCATTGTTACTCCCTACCTTTCCTCATATACTATAGCATTGTTCGGGCAGCCCTTTACACAGGCAGGCTCGCCGCAGCTGTTTTCAAGACAAAGCTCGCACTTTTGAGCCACTCCTGTCGGTCCCGGTCTTACTGCGCCGTAGGGACACACAAGCACGCAGGTCAGGCAGCCCACGCATTTGTTCTTATCTATCTTCACAATTCCGTCCTGCTTGTTTATCGCACCTGCGATACAGCTTTTCACGCAAAGCGGATCTTTGCAGTGACGACAGGACACAGCATAGGTGATGTCGCCCGACTGCTCGATGTGTACACGGGGGTATATCGGCTTATCTTTCAGTGCCTTGACCATATCGGTAAGTCCCGAATTGGCAAAAGCGCAGTTATACTCGCAAAGGTGACAGCCAAGACACCATTGTTCGTTTACATATACTCGTTTCATTCTGATGTCCCTCCTATTCTCCTGCATGGGATATGCCGAGTATCTCAAGCTCTTTGGCGGTCAAGCCGACTCCACGCAGCATAAGTCTGTTTCCTCGCAGAGACTCAATAGAGTTGATGCCCATACCGCCCATAAGCTCCTTGATCTCGTGGCGCCATGCGTTCATAAGGTTTACAAGGCGCTGGCTGCCGATGTCGGGGTTGAGTCTTTTTACAAGGTCTGGTCTCTGGGTTGCTATTCCCCAGTTGCACTTGCCGCTGTGGCAGGTGCGGCAGAGGTGACAGCCAAGCGCAAGCAGTGCAGCCGTTGCAACATAAACTGCATCTGCACCGAGTGCGACTGCCTTGACTACGTCTGCTGCCGAGCGTACGCTTCCGCCGACAACAAGAGAAACATTGTTTCTGATGCCCTCGTCACGAAGACGCTGGTCGACCGATGCAAGTGCAAGCTCGATAGGTATGCCGACATTGTCTCTTATCCTTGTCGGAGCAGCACCCGTACCGCCGCGGAAACCGTCGATAGCGATGATGTCCGCACCGCTTCTTGCGATACCGCTTGCTATCGCAGCGATGTTATGCACTGCTGCGACCTTGACAATGACAGGTTTTTTGTAATCTGTCGCTTCTTTAAGCGAATAGACGAGCTGGCGCAGATCTTCGATCGAATAGATGTCATGGTGAGGAGCAGGTGAGATAGCATCTGTACCTTCGGGGATCATTCTTGTGCGTGACACATCGCCGACTATCTTTGCGCCCGGAAGATGTCCGCCGATTCCCGGCTTTGCACCCTGTCCCATTTTTATCTCGACTGCGGCAGCGACTTCGAGATAATTCTTGTGAACGCCGAAACGTCCGGATGCGACCTGAACTATAGTGTTTTCACCATAGCAGTAAAAATCCTCGTGAAGTCCTCCCTCGCCTGTGTTATAGCAGATGCCAAGCTCTGTTGCGGCTCTTGCAAGTGATGCGTGAGCGTTGTAGCTTATTGATCCGTAGCTCATTGCTGAAAACATCACAGGCATAGAGAGCTCTATCTGCGGTGGCAGCTGCGTGATAAGCTCACCATTTGCACGGCGCAGTATCTTGTCGGGCTTTTTGCCAAGAAACACTTTGGTCTCCATTGGCTCTCTCAGCGGATCGATAGGCGGGTTTGTAACCTGCGAGGCATTGATAAGTATCTTGTCCCAGTAAACAGGCAGAGGCTTTGGATTGCCCATTGACGACAGCAATACACCACCGCTGTTTGCCTGCTTGTATATCTCTTTGATAGTCTGGTCAGACCAGTTTGCATTTTCACGCAGACGGCAATCGCTTTTTACTATTTTAAGAGCGTGTGTCGGGCACAGCGAAACGCACCTCTGGCAGTTCACGCACTTTGACTCGTCCGAAAGCATTACGCCGAGGTCGGTATCGTAGCGGTGCACCTCGTTGGCACACTGACGCTCGCACACACGGCAGGAAATACAGCGGCTTTGGTTTCTCACCACTTCAAATTCGGGATATATATATTGATCTATCATCAGAATTTACCCTCCTTGACACGAACTATAACAGGCTCTCCGCCGCTCGGTGCATAGAAATTCTCAGCGTCAGGCTCCATGACTC
>CADAEJ010000092.1 GCA_902786965.1 uncultured Ruminococcus sp.
ACCTCAAATCTGTAATTGTTTTTAGCTATCTTTTTACTGAGTTGCTTACTCAGGTTCTGTTACTCTTGTCAAGAGTAACGCAAAAGCACTTTTGACAGCGGAGCTATCAAAAATGCAACCTGCAAGCAGGTTTTGCGCTCTCCGAGGGGCAAGGGCAGCCCTTTGAAAAGGGCTCCCTGCACCCAGCCTAAACTTTAGTGCGTGACGATCCGTGACGGTGGTGACGATGTTTTTGACACAGCGCTATCTCTAAAAGACCGTCACGGTCGTCGCACATCGTCACGCCGACGAAGCATTCGCTTGCTGTTCACGGTGAAGCGTGATTACCCTGCCGCTGTGAGTATGCCTGTTAGAATAACGGATACCATATTCATTGAACAGCCTTGCGGCATTGATATTCAGCTTTAGCGACAAAGCGTTTGGTTTCATATCTACGCCAAGCCAACTGACCAGCTCTGTCGGTGAGCCTTGCCAAGCAGGACTGCTCTCAGAAAACTTTTGAGAGATAACTTGGAGCAACGGCTCCGGCGGCTCTTTCCATAATTCGGTTTCCGTCCTCTCGAGCTCCCATATCAGATTATCGGGATTGCGGTTAAGGTATAGCTTCTGATCCTGTTGGTCTCTGCCGGATATTTCAAGCGTAGCTGCGTTTGCAGTCCGCTTTTCTTTTTGCAGAACAAACGCTCCGTCGGCAGCGCCGAGCAAGCCGTTGGTTCCCGAAATCATATCAAAGCTGTCATCAGACTTTTGCTTGCGTGTATGATGAACGAGTATCATACAGATTTTGTTATTGTCGGCAAACCTTTTCAGCCTGCTGATAATCTCATAATCATTCGAGTAGCTGTAATCAGAGCTTACCTCACGCACCTTTTGCAAAGTGTCAATGATTATGAGCTTGGTGTCGGCGTGCTTCGTGATAAAACTCTCCAACTGTTTGTCCAAGCCGTCATTCAACTGACTTGCCGAAACGGATAAGTACAGATTGTCGGCGCTGTCAGTACCAAACATCTGATACAACCGCTTTTGCAAGCGACTGTAATCATCTTCGAGGGCAAGGTAAAGCACCGTACCTTTGTTTACCTTGTAATTCCAAATCGGCGTTCCGGTGCTGATATGATAAGCAAGCTGCGCCATCAAAAAGCTCTTGCCGATTTTCGGTGAACCGACAAACAGATACAGTCCGCTGTACAGCAGACCGTCAACGATTGGTGGTCTGTTTTCATATACAGTGTCGTACAACTCAGTCATAGAAACGGTATGCAGATAATTTTCGTCAAAACAATTTAAGTCCAAACTATTGAAATCAGACAAATCATCTGCTATACTTGTATCAAGATATTTTGTTGATGACTGCTCATCACCTGCGCCAACAGGTGTGCTATGAGCGGTCATTTCATTTTCATAACTCATTTACATTCCTCCTTCATTCCGCCGAGGGTAACGGCAATCAGGTTGAGCGTATCGAGTATTTCATCTGAAACCGCTCCGCCATTGCTGATACGCCGCAGCTCCCCGTAAATATCTTGCATTTGATTTTTGAGAGCCTTATACACTCTTGGATTACCCTGCACGATAATATCACGCTGCAAAGTGCGCTCAATGAGGTAATCTTGCTTGGTTAAGCCTGACAGAGCGACGATTTTTTCAAAATGCTCCCATTCTTCCGGCGATACTCTGAACGCCACTGTCTTACTGCGCCAGCGGTTGTGGCGGTCTAAATTTTTTGCTGACATATTTTAACCTGCCTTTCCGAGATCATTAAGCCTATCTGCCATATCCTTTTGCTTGGACGGAAACAGATGTGCATAACGATAAGTAACATCTATGCTTTCGTGTCCCAACCTATCGGCAATGGCTAAAGCTGAAAAGCCCATTTCAATCAACAAAGAAACGTGTGAATGTCTGAGGTCGTGTATTCTGATACGCTTAACCCCGGCTTGCTTCGCTCCTCTGTCCATCTCGTGATGAAGATAGCTTTTTGAAATCGGGAATATACGATCGTCTTCGCCACGGCTGTAAAACATTGATAAATAGTCCTGCATTTCTTCACAAAGGAAATCAGGCATATTTATCGTGCGATTGCTCTTTTTGGTTTTCGGCGACGTAATAATGTCCTTACCTGCCAAATGCTGAAATGATTTGTTGATGGTGACCGTTTGAGCTTTGAAATCAAAATCCGCCGGTGTGAGAGCTAACAACTCACCCAATCGGATACCTGTCCAATACAGCATCTCAAACGCATAGTATGAAACAGTCTTGTCCATCATCGCTTCCGAGAAGCTTTTATATTCTTCAAGCGTCCAAAACTTCATCTCCTTGCTCTCCTTTGCACCCATATTCCCAGCGATTGACGCAGGATTGGTACGCAAGCCGTAGTATCGCACAGCGTGATTGAACATAGCGCTGAGCTGATTGTGAACGGTACGGAGATACGTCTTGGAATATAGCTTCCCGTGCTTATTTTTGAGTGTCCTTATCTCGTTTTGCCATTCAATCACGTCCGTTGCGGATATGTCACAGAGCTTTCTATCCTTGAAATAAGGAATAATTTTACCCTCGATGATGTTTTCCTTTGTCTGCCAAGTGTTTTCTTTAAGCCGAGGCTTTATATCCTTTTTATATAGCTCATAGAAACTGCCAAAGGACATTGTTACATCCGTTTGTTTCTGCAATAGGAACTCACGTTCCCACTCCAGCGCTTCGTGCTTTGTTGCAAACCCACGCTTAAGCTTTTGTTGGCGTTTACCCTGCCAATCTGTATAGCGGAATTGAACATACCAGCTTCCGCTTTTCTTATCTTTAAATGCGCCCATTTACACATCACTCCTTTTCACTATTTGTTCTGGTCGCATAAATATGATCGTGAAAAAATTTACGGTCAATTCTTCCCGGAAGTGTAAGGCATCCGGTCGCCTTTAGCTCTTTATTTAGCTTTTGAATGAGTTTGTATGCGTAAGATTCGGATACGCCCAATTCCTCCGCAACTTCACTCACTCGCATAAACATAGTTCCTGACATAGACAAACCCCCTTTCATAGTAAATTATAATTTATTTCGTGTCGGAATACTTTCTGACCGCCAACCGATTCGCCCGGGCGGACATACCTTTACTGTGATATGCGACAGATAACTAAACTATATTGCTTAGTCTATTTCTATTATACTAAACATATATGATTAAGTCAAGCGGATTGAGTTAGAAAATATAAAACTATTTTGTTTAATTTTTGTTGACAAGCACTAAACATATATGCTATACTATGTGTATCATATTATTTGAGGTGACTTGAAATGGCAATCGGCGAAAGAATCAAATACATTCGCAATTTAAAGAATTTCACACAAAAGTATCTCGGTCAGCTTATCGGATTTCCCGAAAAAACTGCTGACATTAGAATCGCTCAGTATGAATCGGGCACAAGAACTCCGAAAGCAGATATTACAAAGGAGCTTGCAAAAGCGTTAGAGGTTTCACCTCTTGCGTTGGATGTTCCCGACATTGACTCAGAGCTTGGGTTAATGCATACCTTATTCGCACTTGAGGATATCTACGGTTTACAAGCCGAAGAAAAGGACGGAGAAACTAAGCTGAGTTTTTCAAACGCTTCTGTTCTTCGGACGGTAAAGGCGTGGGCAGAGCAAAGCGCCAAATTGAAAGCCGGAGAAATAACCAAGGAAGAGTATGACGAGTGGCGCTATAACTATCCTAAATATGACACTGACAGCGAATATGTAAAACTGCCGTCAGATGACCTGAATAACGCTATGTTGGAAGCATTTGAGGACAAACTGAAAAATCAATAAGCACAAAAAAGGCATTACCGACTGCAACAAGTCAGTAATGCCTAAACTTTTATTATATAATTGTACCTGCAAACCGGAATAAACCTTAGAATAAAGGTGCTTTTGAGGGTGCTATCATTTTGCTATCATTCTTAACGCTAACCACTCAAAAAGCCACTGTTTATGCGGTTCTTTCTCGGTTTTGCCTTATTCCCATTCGATGGTGGCGCAGGGCTTAGGTGTGAGGTCGAAGAGGACGCGGTTGACGTTTGCTACCTCGTTGGTGATGCGCTCGGTGATGTGCTGCAGCAGCGCGAAGGGCACATCCTCGACGGTGGCGGTCATAGCGTCCTTGGTGTTGACGGCACGCAGGATGACGGGCCAGCCTTCGGTGCGCTTACCCTCGGTCACGCCGACAGACTTGAAATCCGGGATGGCGGTGAAATACTGCCAAACCTTGCCCTCAAGACCGTTCTTCGCGAACTCCTCACGCAGGATCGCGTCGGATTCGCGGACAGCCTCCAGACGGTCGCGGGTGATCGCGCCCAGGCAGCGAACGCCCAGTCCGGGACCGGGGAAGGGCTGACGGAATACCATGTTATCGGGCAGACCAAGCGCCTTGCCGACAACGCGGACTTCATCCTTGAACAGCAGCTTGACGGGCTCTACCAGCTCAAACTGCAGATCCTCGGGCAGACCGCCGACGTTGTGGTGCGCCTTGACACCGTCAGACTCGAGGATGTCGGGGTAGATGGTGCCCTGAGCGAGGAACTCGATGCCGTCGAGCTTCTCAGCCTCCTCGGTGAAAACATCGATGAACTCTTTGCCGATGATCTTACGCTTTTTCTCGGGCTCGGGAACATTCGCGAGCTTATCGAGAAAGCGGTCGACAGCGTCAACATAGATCAGGTTCGCGTCCATCTGGTTGCGGAACACCTCGATGACCTGCTCGGGCTCGCCCTTGCGGAGCAGTCCGTGGTTAACGTGAACGCATACGAGCTGTTTGCCGATCGCCTTGATCAGCAGCGCCGCGACAACAGAGCTGTCTACGCCGCCGGAGAGCGCGAGAAGCACCTTTTTGTCGCCGATCTGGGAACGGAGTTCCTTGATCTGCTCGTCGATGAAAGCCTGAGCAAGCTCAGGAGTGGTGATTCTTTCCATGGTTTCGGGTCTTACATTTCCTTGCATATTATCCTCCCAAATACGATATATAGTATCTAATGGCTAAATTATAGCAAAATGCAGTGCTGTCGTCAATAT
>CADAEJ010000093.1 GCA_902786965.1 uncultured Ruminococcus sp.
TGCGGTCTGCTCTATCTTTATGCAAACGTGCATTGATACTGCAAAGATGACAGCTCCGATAACGCACGGCACGATGCGCCATACCTGCGAAAGCCCCGGCGCAAAGACACCGAACAGCAGAAGTGCAAGAAATGCGGTTGTTGAGATGAAGCCGATGACTACTTCCATCGTGAGCATATTCCTGCTTGCCTTTTCTTCTTTCTCTTTGAGGTCGAGCAGGTTTTTCTCAGCCTGTTGATTATAGTTTGTCATATCAAGTTTTTCCCCGCTGAGCAGTTCGTTGACATTTATCCCAAGCTGCTCGCAAAGCTCAAGCATTATTGACGCATCGGGAACGCTCTTGCCTGTTTCCCATTTGGAAACAGCCCTGTCGGTAATGCCGAACTTCTCGGCAAGCTGTGCCTGAGTAAGTCCTTTTTCTTTTCGGCAGCTACTTATAAATTTGCCGATCTTTATCATATCTATCATGCGGGGAGATCCTCCTTCCGTGTACCCATAGTAGCACACGAATAGTAAAATGTAAACAAACTCGTGGTTGGAAACAACGTAAATACGCCACTCTACCGCTGGTTGAGTAATAGAAAAAGCCGAGAAATGATCTCGGCTTTGTGTTTATCAGAATCCTGCCGAATAGTTCGGAGCTTCTTTTGTGATGTAGATGTCGTGCGGGTGCGATTCCTTCAGACCTGCGCCCGTGATCCTTACAAACTGTGCCTTCTCTGCAAGCTCCTCGATAGTGTGGCAGCCGCAGTAGCCCATGCCCGATCTGATACCGCCAACGAGCTGGTAGATGGTATCGCTTACAGGACCCTTGAAAGCAACACGTCCCTCAACGCCCTCGGGAACGAGCTTTTTGGTGTTGGTCTGGAAGTATCTGTCCTTTGAGCCGCAAGCCATTGCAGCAAGTGAACCCATGCCTCTGTATACCTTGAACGAACGACCCTGATATATTTCGACCTCGCCGGGTGCCTCCTCGCAGCCTGCGAGCAGAGAGCCGAGCATTACAACACTTGCACCTGCGGCAAGTGCCTTTACGATGTCGCCCGAATATTTGATACCGCCGTCAGCGATAACGGGAACGCCGTACTTTGCAGCCTCGCAGGCAGCATCATAAACTGCTGTGATCTGCGGAACGCCGATACCCGAAACAACTCTTGTTGTGCAGATAGAGCCGGGTCCTATGCCGACCTTGATAGCGTCTGCACCTGCTTCGCAAAGAGCCTTTGCAGCGGCAGCGGTCGCGATGTTTCCTGCGATAACGGGAGTATCGGGGAACGCAGCCTTGACTTTCTTGAGGCAGTTGATAACGTTCATGGAGTGACCGTGAGCCGAGTCAAGCACAAGCACATCAGCCTGTGCATCAATAAGCGCGCCTGCTCTGTCAAGAACGTCCTGCGTCATACCGATCGCGGCACCGCAGAGCAGTCTGCCCTTTTTATCTCTTGCAGAGTTCGGATATTTCTCTGCCTTTTCAATATCCTTTATCGTGATGAGTCCCTTGAGTACGCCGTCCTTATCAACAAGCGGGAGCTTTTCGATCTTATGCTTCATAAGTATCTGCTGTGCGCCTGCAAGGTCTGTGCCGACGGGTGCTGTAACAAGGTTGTCCTTTGTCATTACGTCTTTTATCAGTATGGACTCAAAGTCCTTGATAAATCTGAGGTCGCGGTTTGTCAGTATGCCTATGAGCTTGTTCTTTTCGTCAACGATCGGAACACCCGATATCTTGTATCTGCCCATAAGTGCGTCCGCCTCGGCAACCGTTTTGTCCGCCGTGAGAGAGAACGGGTCAACGATAACGCCGTTTTCAGACCTCTTTACCTTGTCGACCTCTTCTGCCTGTCTTTCAATGGTCATGTTCTTATGAATGATGCCGATACCGCCCTCACGAGCAATAGCGATAGCCATTCTGGACTCGGTAACTGTGTCCATAGCAGATGTCATTATAGGTGTGTTGAGCACGATGTCCTTTGTAAGATGTGTGTGTATATCTACCATATCGGGTGTGCAGTCAGACTCGCCCGGTATAAGCAGTACATCGTCAAAGGTGATGCCCTCCTTTGTGAATTTTTTCTCTGCATTTGTTTCCAGCATAAGCGTTTACCTCCCACTTTCTTCTCAGCGATTCTTTAACTTTCCTACAAAAATATTATTCTTTATGATACACCATTTTGCATTAAAAGTCAACAATATTGTGTGTACAAAAAATGATAATTGTCGCGTTTAAAGACAGCAGATTGCACATATTTTCGGCGCACAAAAAAAGTTTACAAATCTTGTTGAAAAAGGTCAAAAAATATGCTATACTATTAGACAACTACGGACTAATTCTCAAAGGAAGATAGCAATGCTGATGAATACACTCTGCGCGATAGCACTCGGCTTTGTGCTTGAATACGCGCTGGGGGACATACCGATCGGTGTGTACCCGCTTAACCTGCTCGACAGGTACCTGTCATTTCTGGACAGGTGGATAAAGAATGCCTATGCAGACTCGCGCGAGGCTCGCAACGCGGCAGGCGGAATGTTTGAGTTCCTTGCGATAACGCCTGTGCTAGTACTGAGCCTGTGCCTTTTCTACATCACCTACTCGGTGTCGGATATACTCGGCATACTCGTTGAGGGGATAATGTGCTGGTCGGCACTTTCGATAAGCACTCCGCGCGACACGGCGGCAAGGATAATGAACGCGGCAAAGACGGGCGACCTCAAGGGTGCGCGCGGCTACTTTGAAGACCTCACGGGAATGGATGCTTCCGAGCTTGATATGACGGAGATAGTAAGATGCACCGTTGAGCAGATGTCGGCAAACATCACCGATTATGCTGTTGCACCGCTTTTCTGGATGGGACTTTTCGGCGGAGTGGGCGGTGTGATGTACCGCTGTATAAATCTCGCCGACAGGATAGGCGGACGGCTCGGCGGCTACGAGGACAACTCGGGAAGGATACCATCTGCATTCAACAGATTCGCAAGCTTTATCCCCGCGCGCATAGCGGCAAGGTTCTGCCTCAGCGACGGCAGTATGCTCTGCCTTGATGCACAGCGCGGCTCGCAGATACACAGGGCTTTCAGAAACGATTCGCAGAACAAAACTGCCTCGCAGACACAGGCGGCTTGTGCGGGAATGCTCGGTATCTGTATCGACAGCGGCTACCCGAACGCTGATGCGATGGTGCTCGGCGAGGAAGACTCGCCCCCCGAACCGACAGGCATCTACTGGGTCAACCAGCTGACAGCGGGCGCGGTGCTTTTGAGTATGCTTATCATCGCGCTGATAAGAGTGGGACTGTTCGTGCTGTTCAAGTATATATGATTTTTGCAGAGAGCTGTACAGTTTGTACGGCTCTTTTTGGTTGCTCAAAACTAACTTGCTGTGTTGGCTTGAGCTAACAGAAAAATATTTTTTCAAGTAAACGAAAAATTAAAAACTTTGGCTTTTATTTTTCATCAAAAAGTTGGGAAAGCTATTTACAAATCTGAAAAAAGGTGTTATACTATAATAGTTAAAGTGACAGAGAAAAATAGCTTTGGAGATTCTTTAAGTCACAACTTATGATCCTTGCCGGGTCAACTTTTGCCTAAAAGGCTAAAAATCCAGAAAGGAATGATTCAAAAAATGGCAAGAAAAATGAAAACCATGGACGGTAACAACGCTGCTGCTTGGGCTTCGTATCCATTCACAGAAGTCGCTGCTATCTATCCTATCACACCTTCTTCCGTAATGGCAGAGGTAACAGACCAGTGGTCTGCAAAGGGTCAGAAGAACCTGTTCGGTACCCCTGTAAAGGTTGCAGAGATGCAGTCCGAGGCAGGTGCATCGGGTACAGTTCACGGCTCACTCGCAGCTGGTGCTCTTACAACTACCTACACCGCTTCACAGGGACTTCTCCTTATGATCCCGAATATGTACAAGATCGCAGGTGAGCTTCTGCCTTGCGTTATCCACGTTTCAGCAAGATGCGTAGCTTCTCACGCACTCAACATCTTCGGTGACCATTCCGACGTATATGCTTGCCGTCAGACAGGCTTTGCAATGCTTTGCTCGTCTAACCCGCAGGAAGTTATGGACCTTGGTACTGTTGCACACCTCTCGACTATCGAGGGCAGAGTTCCTTTCCTTCATTTCTTTGACGGCTTCAGAACCTCTCACGAGATTCAGAAGATCGAAACATGGGATATCGAAGACGTAAGGAGCATGGTAAACTTCAAGAAGATCGAGGAGTTCAGAAACAGATCCATCAACCCTGAGCATCCTGTACTTCGCGGTACTGCACAGAACCCTGATATCTTCTTCCAGGCTCGTGAGGCTTGCAACCCTTACTATGATGCTATCCCGGGTATCGTAGAGGACTACATGAACAAGGTAAACAAGAAGATCGGCACAGATTATAAGCTGTTCAACTACTACGGCGCACCTGATGCAACACACGTTATCGTTGCTATGGGCTCTGTATGTGATACTATCGAGGAGACAATTGATTACCTCAACGCTACCGAGGGCACAAAGCTCGGTCTTGTTAAGGTAAGACTTTACAGACCTTTCGTAGCTTCCAAGCTCGTTGAGGCTATTCCTAACACCTGTGAGCAGGTTTCTGTTCTTGACAGAACAAAGGAGCCGGGTTCACTGGGCGAACCTCTGTATCTTGACGTTGTTGCTGCTCTCAAGGGCACACAGTTCCACGATGTACCTGTTGCATCCGGCAGATACGGACTCGGTTCAAAGGATACAACTCCTGATCAGATCAAGGCTGTTTACTGGAACGCTTCCTGGAAGGATACCTTCAAGCCGAGATTTACTATCGGTATCGAGGACGACGTTACAGGTCTTTCACTCAAGACCGAGGGCAAGCTCAATTCTGCTCCTGAGGGAACAACAGCTTGTAAGTTCTGGGGTCTTGGCGCTGACGGTACTGTTGGTGCAAACAAGAACTCCATCAAGATCATCGGTGACCACACCGACCTTTATGCACAGGCTTACTTCCGACCTTTATGCACAGGCTTACTTCGCATATGACTCCAAGAAGTCGGGCGGCGTAACAGTTTCTCACCTGCGTTTCGGTAAGACACCTATCAAGTCTACCTACCTTATCAACCAGGCTGATTTCGTTGCCTGCCATAACGAGTCATACATCACCAAGTACAACATCGTTAACGACATCAAGCCGGGCGGAACATTCCTCCTCAACTGCCAGTGGACAGAGAAGGAGCTTGACAAGCATCTGCCTGGTCAGGTAAAGAGATATATCGCTGAGAACAACATCAAGTTCTATATCATCAACGGCGTTAAGATCGGTAAGGAGATCGGTCTTGGCAACAGGATCAACACCGTTCTGCAGTCCGCATTCTTCAAGCTTGCTAACATCATTCCTATCAAGGACGCTATCAAGTACATGAAGGACGCTGCAACAGCTTCTTACTCCAAGAAGGGTGAAGCTATCGTTAAGATGAACCATGACGCTATCGACGCTGGCTGCCAGCAGGTAGTTGAGGTCAAGGTACCTGAGTCCTGGAAGAACGCTAAGGATTCCAAGATGGGTATGAGCAAGGTCAAGGTTCCCGGCAACAAGACTCTTCAGGATTTCGTAAACAACATCCAGATACCTTGCAACGCTCAGGAGGGCGACAAGCTGCCTGTTTCCACATTCGTGAAGATGGCAGACGGTACATTCCCACAGGGCTCTGCTGCATTTGAGAAGAGAGGTATCGCTGTTGACGTTCCTGCTTGGAACAATGAGAATTGTATCCAGTGTAACTTCTGTTCATATGTTTGCCCGCACGCTGTTATCAGACCTGTTATCATGACTGATGATGAGCTCAAGAAGGCTCCTAAGCTCGCTCAGGAAAAGGCTATCCCATGCATGGGTATGCCCGGCTTCAACTTCGTTATGACAATGTCTGCACTTGACTGCACAGGCTGCGGCTCTTGTGTAAACGTATGTCCCGGCAAGAAGGGCAACAAGGCACTTTCAATGATGCCTCTGGAG
>CADAEJ010000094.1 GCA_902786965.1 uncultured Ruminococcus sp.
GTTTGAAATTCACCCCTTGCCGAGCGCGCGAAGCGTCAGGGTATTCCGCCGTCTGCGGACGGCGTCAAGGGCTCTGCCCTTGACCCGCCAGCCTTTTTTTACGAGAAAAAGGCTGGGCGAAAAAACCTGTCTTGTCCTTGGCAAGTCCTTATAGATAGCGCAGCCCCACAAATACTGATCCGTCTTATTAACTTTAAGTATATACTACCGCGCGCGATATGTCAACAAAAAAGGCAGTGCATTCACACTGCCTCGTTATTTTACACGTTGAGCTTTGCTCTGTCCTTTGCCCTCTGCGTGTTGCTAAGAGTCTTCTTTCTTATCCTTATGTTCTTTGGCGTTACCTCCAGAAGCTCATCATCCGCAAGAAACTCCAGCGAATCCTCAAGGCTCAGCACTCTTGGCGGAACGAGCCTGAGCGCATCGTCCGAGCCGCTTGCTCTTGTGTTTGTCAGGTGCTTTTTCTTGCACACATTTACGATAAGGTCCTCCTGCTTTGGTGAGGAACCGACTACCATACCCTCGTACACCTGCGTACCCGGGGTAATGAACAGCTCGCCTCTCTCCTGTGCGTTGAACAGCCCGTAGGTAACAGCCTCGCCCGTTTCAAAAGCGACCAGTGAGCCTGTCGGTCTCTTGGGGATATCTCCCTTGTACGGCTGATAACTGTCGAAAACCGAGCTCATGATGCCCTCGCCCTTTGTGTCGGTGAGGAACTCGCTCTTGTAGCCGAAAAGTCCGCGCGCAGGGATAAGGAATTCAAGCTTCATCCTGCTGCCCACAGGAGCCATTTCCTGAAGCTCGCCCTTTCTCGCACCGACCTTTTCCATAACAGGTCCGACGCAGTTTTCGGGAACATCAATAACAAGCCTTTCGATAGGCTCGTTGAGCTTGCCGTCTATCTCCTTGAAAAGCACTCTCGGAGTCGAAACACCCAGCTCGTAGCCCTCACGGCGCATATTCTCGATAAGGATAGAAAGGTGCATCTCACCTCTGCCTGCGACCTTGAACGAATCGGTCGAATCAGTTTCTGAAACGCGCAGTGAAACGTCCTTCAGGAGCTCCTTGAAAAGCCTGTCGCGAATGTGCCTTGTGGTGACGAACTTGCCCTCTCTGCCCGCAAACGGCGAGTTGTTTACCGAGAAGGTCATCTCGACCGTAGGCTCTGATATCTTGACAAACGGTACAGGCTCAAATTTCGAGCTGTCGCAGATAGTATCACCGATAGTTATGTTCTCGATACCGCTTATGCAGACGATATCGCCTGCTTTTGCGCTGTCGCACGGAACTCTGTTGAGTCCCTCTATCTGATACATAGTAACTATCTTGCCCTTGTATTCGTTCTTTGTCTTGTGGTAATCGCCTATAATAACGTCCTGACCGACTCTCATGATGCCGCGCTCGATACGTCCGATAGCGATCCTTCCGACATATTCGTTGTAGTCGATCGATGAAACAAGATACTGCATAGCGCCGTCCATATCAGCCTCGGGCGCAGGAATGTAGCTGAGTATCTCCTCAAACAGCGGGATCATATCAACGCCCTGCTCATCAGCATTCTTTGTAGCCGTGCCGTCCCTGCCCGAGCAGTAAAGTATCGGGCTGTCGAGCTGTTCATCAGTAGCGTCAAGATCCATCAGCAGCTCAAGCACCTCGTCCTCTACCTCGCCCAGTCTTGCATCTGGCTTGTCTATCTTGTTGATAACAACGATGACTCTGTGACCCAGCTCCAGCGACTTTTGCAGCACGAACCTCGTCTGCGGCATAGGTCCCTCAGCCGCGTCAACGAGCAGTATAACGCCGTTTACCATTTTAAGTACACGCTCGACCTCGCCGCCGAAATCAGCATGGCCCGGTGTGTCGATAACATTTATCTTAACATCCTTGTATTTTATAGATGTGTTTTTTGCAAGGATAGTTATGCCTCTCTCTCGCTCGATGTCGCCCGAGTCCATAACTCTCTCCTCAACAGCCTGATTCTCTCTGAAAGTACCGCTCTGCTTGAGCATCTGGTCTACCAGAGTTGTCTTTCCGTGGTCAACATGTGCGATGATAGCAATATTTCTCAAGTCTTCTCTTACCATTTTGATCTTCCTCCCGACACTTACTCCTGACGAACAACCGAATGAATGTGTATATCAGCCTATCAATGTGTCATACATCTTGTAAAAATAAACTATCTTCACTTTGCATTAACTCTTTCCATACTAATTGTTCAAAATCCGACTTTACATAATTAAACCCCATAGCATTTGCTATGGGGCATGATGATGGGAGAAGGTGGATTCGAACCACCGAAGCTGAAAGCAACAGATTTACAGTCTGCCCCCTTTGGCCGCTCGGGAATTCTCCCATATTATCCGCTGATGCGGAGTTATAAAGCTGGTGGACGGACTTGAACCCCCGACCTGCTGATTACAAATCAGCTGCTCTACCAACTGAGCTACACCAGCATATACTGCATTGGTGACAAAAAATATTTTACCACAAAACAACTCACTTGTCAACATCAAATCTCATGTTTTAATGTTTTTTAACAAGTTGTCAGAAATAAAATCGAGGCGACAGGACTTGAACCTGCGGCATCTTGGTCCCAAACCAAGCACTCTACCAAACTGAGTTACGCCTCGTTATTACTCAGCAAAAGGCTTTGCTGTGCTGCTTTCACCCTATTCGGTAATCAGACAGCTTATATATTATACAACGCCGAGCAGCTTTTGTCAACCGCTTTTTCGCAATTTGTGAGTTTTTACAAAAAAGAATTTCCCGCCCGACCCTCTTTGAGCATTATCACCACATTCCGTGCCCGTGCGCCCGAGTAAGCAGGCGCGCTTTCCAATTGCTGTCGAAAGTTGTCTGCAAAATGGGTGAAAAGTCAGGCGGCAAAGTGCTATTTTTGTGCATATGTACAATTATATGTACTTATTTTGAGAAAAGCCTTGATTTTTCGCAGAACTTGTGTTACTATATATTGTGCATAAGTGCATATACCATATACTATAACTACATAAAAGGAGACGGTGAGTTTGGCAACTAAAGAATGTCCGTATTGCCACAAGGAAATTGCAGACGAAGCGATACTCTGCAAATATTGTCACAATCTTCTCATCGGCAGCAATCAAGATATAGAAAGCGCTGCTATCGCGGGGAGAGAAAGAGCAAGAAGAAATAACGCTGCAAATGCAAGCAGCGCAGTAGATAATGCACTGGGAAGGAAAACCGGCGCTCCGAGAGCAAACGAGGAGGATCTTACCAGAGAGTTTTCGGCAGCACAGATAGCCGACTACGAGGAAAAGACAAGAGCCTTTTCCGTTCCCAAGCAGGCAGCTGTGAACAGAGCGCCGCAGCCTCCAAGGCAGCCCGGCCCCCAGCCGTCAAGACCCGCTCCGCAGCCTGTACGCCAGCCGGGTCCGCAGCCTGACGATTACTATGATGACGACCGTTATTACGATGATGACGACAGATACTACGACGACGGTGACGGCTACTATGACGACGGTGACGGCTACTACGATGATGACAGCGGATACTATGACAACGAGCAGTATTCCCGCGGCGGCAGACGCTCATCAGGCAGCCGCAGCTACGAAGATGACCGCTACTATGACGACGATTACTATGATGACGAGCAGGACGAGGAGAGCAGCAAGAAAAAGAGGATCTTCATCATCACTGCACTCATCACATTCAGCGTGCTCGCAGTCGTAGCGCTTGCGATCTTCATCGGCTATAAGCTGGTCGGCTTTGCAAAGAACGACAGCAGCTCATCATCCGCAAAGTCAAAGACCTCATCGATAACCACCGCAACAAAGGTGACCTCCGAAACTACCACCACAAGCAAGAAGGAGGAAGCTACAACTACCACCAAGTCCTCCGAGGATACCCAGACACAGACTGAAACTCAGACCCAGACTCAGACCGAAACACAGACTCAGACCCAGAGCGAAACACAAACGCAGACCCAGTCACAGACTCAGCCAACTCAAACACAGCAGTCACAGTCTGAACAGTCGCAGTCTCAGCAGTCACAGACCCAGCAAACTCAGCAGGGCGGCACAGATCAGGCCAAGGTGCTTGCAGATGTCGCAGTCTCTCTCCAGTCGCAGAATACATCGGGCATCAAGTCCTACGAGTACAGAAGCGAGGACGCAGGCGCAGTTTATCTGTATATCTTCACCAATGATGACCACGCTTACAGCGTTGCTTACTTCAAATCCTCAGGTCAGAGCAAGATCGTTCAGGCTTGGTAATATCAAACATTCAAAAGAGAAGTCGAAGCGGCTTCTCTTTTTTTGCGTATTATGTGAAATATATGTTAAAACCTTTTCGCACCCCTTGAAATGAACGGCGAAATATTATATAATAGTTTAGGCAAAAATCAAACATCTTTATGTATTGGAGGAATTTAAAATGTTAGTATCAGCTAAAGAAATGCTCGACAAGGCAAGAGCAGGCAAGTATGCAGTAGGTCAGTTCAACATCAATAACCTTGAGTGGACAAAGGCTGTTCTGCTTACAGCACAGGAGAACAACTCACCTGTTATCCTCGGTGTATCAGAGGGCGCAGGCAAGTATATGGGCGGCTTTGAGACAGTTGCCGCTATGGTAGCTGCTATGGACAAGTCACTGGGCATCACAGTTCCTGTTGCTCTTCACCTTGACCACGGCACATACGAGGGCTGCTACAAGTGCATCAAGGCAGGCTTCACATCTATCATGTTCGACGGTTCACACTTCCCTATCGACGAGAACGTTGCAAAGACAACAGAGCTT
>CADAEJ010000095.1 GCA_902786965.1 uncultured Ruminococcus sp.
ACAAATTCTGAAACTTTGAAATAAACGGTAAGGGGGTGGGACTGTGAAACAGATCCAGTTCGAGTATAAGTCCAAAGACCTGCTTTTGCACGATGTAAGGCGCGTAAAACAATGGTGCCAGCAGAATATCAGCTCGGCGGTGTCCTTTGAGATATACTCCGAATTGCTCGATAAATCCGCGATAAATGCTATCTGCACGGCTATAAGGACCGAAATGCCGCAGGCTGTGTACAGCGGCTGTACCACCAACGGAAATATCATGTTCGGCGAGCTTTCAATGAACAACGTCTGTATCGTCTGTACAGTGTTTGAGTATGCAGATACAAGGGTAGAGGTAATGCAGCGCTCGATCACTGCTGAAAATGCCGCACAGGTCGGCGCAGAGGCAGTTGAGTTCGTTAATAATAACAGCTGGGTAAAGTCGGTCGAGATGCTGATAACCATTCGCGGTCTGTCCACTACCGAAATATCGCGCGAGCTGAGCAAAATGCGAAAGAACGTTAAGCTGTTCGGCGGCGGAGCGTTCGCAAGTGATATCGACGAACAGCAGGCGTATGTCTTTTCAAGTGACGGCGAGTGCTCCAACAATTCGATAGTTTTCCGTTTTATCGGCGGAGATAATATCCACATACAAACCTGGCAGATAAGCGGCTGGAAAACTCTCGGTATGCAGCATACCGTCACAAAGGCTGACGGCAGGGTGCTGTACGAGCTTGACGGTCAGCCCGCGTTTGACGTTTACTATAAGTATCTCAATATCGAGAACGACAGAAACTTTTTCAGAAATTCGCTTGAGTTCCCGCTTATCTACAAAAACGGCGATTCGACTATCCTGCGTGCGCCTACCGGCAGTACGCCCGAGGGTGCGCTGATAATGACTGCCGATATCCCACGCGGCACAAAGGTCAGAATGGGCTACGGCGACCCCGAAACGATACTGCGTACCGTTCATACGGGCGGTGACGAGATAGCAAAGTTCCAGCCGCAGATGATACACATCTACTCCTGCGCCGCAAGAAGATACTTCTGGGGCGATATGGCAAATACCGAAACCAAGCCGTTCCAGTCGGTCGCACAGACCTCGGGCTTTTATACGTCGGGCGAATTTCTGCGCAGGGATACCGAGCTAATCCAGCACAACGTAACGCTCGTTGTCGGCGCGTTCCGTGAGGGTGATGTGATACTTGGTATGGAGAACGATGTCGATATGCAGGGATTCCATATCTCAAAGCAGGTATCTCTTATAAGCAGACTTGCAAACTTTATCGATATATCCACCGCAGAGCTTGAAGAGGCGAACCGTAAGCTCGAAAAAATGGCTATCACAGACGGTCTGACAGGTCTTCTGAACCGAATGAAGATACAGGACGATATCATCGAGCATATTGAAAAAGAGAAGGACAACACCGCGCTGATAATGATAGATATCGACGATTTCAAGCTTGTCAACGATACCTACGGTCACGATGAGGGTGATGATGTCCTGCGTGCGCTTGCAGGCGTTATGAATGATAAGATCGCACAAATGGGTATCAACGCAAAGGCAGGACGCTGGGGCGGTGAGGAGTTTATGATCTGTATCATCGGTGACGATGCAGTTAAGGCAAAAGACCTTGCAGAGTCAATAAGGATAGGCTTTAACGAGATATCTTTCAAGGATGCGGGCAGGCAGACCATAAGCGCAGGCGTTACGCTTCAGAAGCAGGGCGATACCGCCGAGTCAATGTGTATCAGAGCCGATGACGCACTGTATCTGGGCAAGCGCAACGGAAAGAACAAAGTCGTAGTTTTGTAAAAGGAGAGCAGATATGAAAATAACATCAGATGTAAAATACGTTGGTGTCAATGACCACAAAGTTGACCTGTTTGAAGGACAGTATAAAGTCCCCGCGGGAATGAGCTATAACAGCTACGTCATACTTGATGAAAAAATTGCCGTTATGGATACGGTGGACGCAGGCTTTACTCACGAGTGGCTTGATAACCTTGAGGATACCCTCGCAGGCAGACAGCCCGATTACCTCGTTGTACAGCATATGGAGCCCGACCATTCGGGAAGCCTTGCAGCCTTTGCAAAAAAATATCCCGATGCCACCGTCGTTTCGTCCGCAAAGGCATTTGCGATGATGACGCAGTTTTACGCACTTGACTTTGAGGGCAAAAAGATTGAGGTCGGTGAAGGCGCGGCTCTGACGCTTGGCAAACATACGCTGAATTTTATCACCGCGCCGATGGTGCATTGGCCCGAGGTCATAATGACCTACGACAGCGCCGATAAGATACTTTTCACCGCGGACGGATTTGGAAAGTTCGGTGCGCTTGATGTAGAGCAGGACTGGACAGACGAGGCAAGAAGATACTATATCGGCATCGTGGGCAAGTACGGCGCACAGGTGCAGGCTGTTCTGAAAAAAGCATCTGCGCTTGATATCGAGCATATCTGTCCGCTTCACGGTCCTGTTTTGAGCGAGGACCTGGGAAAGTACATCTCCCTTTACAACACCTGGTCAAGCTACGATATCGAAACAGACGGCATAGTTATCTGCTATACATCTGTCTACGGCAACACCAAAAAGGCGGCGGAAGCTCTCGCACAGAAGCTTCGCGAAAAGGGCTGCCCCGAGGTAGTTGTCAACGACCTTGCAAGGTGTGATATGTCAAAGGCTGTTGCAGATGCGTTCAGGTACTCAAAGCTCGTGCTTGCGACCACCACCTACAATGCAGAGATATATCCGTTTATGCGTGAGTTTATCGACCACCTCACAGAGCGCGGCTTTAAGAACAGAACCGTCGCCCTTATCGAAAACGGCACCTGGGCACCTCTCGCCGCAAAGATAATGAAGGAAAAGCTGTCTGTGTGCAAGAACCTTACCTTTGCGGAAACTACCGTGAAGATAAAGTCTGCAATGAATGCCGAAAACAGCGAGCAGATAAATGCCCTTTCGGACGAGCTTTGCCGCGATTACATCGCACGCTCGGAAAACGGCGCGAACAAGAACGACCTCACCGCGCTTTACCGCATAGGCTACGGTCTGTATGTAGTCACATCAAATGACGGCAAGCGTGATAACGGGCTTATCGTCAACACCGTTACGCAGGTGTCTGATAACCCCAACAGGATAGCAGTCAACATCAACAAGGCGAACTATTCTCACCACGTCATCAAACAGACAGGCATTATGAACGTCAACTGCCTGTCGGTAGATGCACCGTTCAGAGTGTTCGAGCGCTTCGGCTTCCAAAGCGGAAGAAATGCCGATAAGTTCGAGGGCATCACAGCCGCAAGGTCTGATAACGGACTTGCTATCCTGCCCGAGTACATCAACGCAGTTATGTCCCTCAAGGTCGAGGACTACGTTGACCTTGGCTCGCACGGAATGTTCATCTGCTCTGTCACCGAGGCAAGAGTTATGAGCGAGCGTGATACTATGACCTATACTTACTATCAAAGCAACGTCAAGCCAAAGCCCGAAACGCAGGGCAAAAAGGGCTGGGTGTGCAAGATATGCGGATTTATCTACGACGGCGAGGACTTGCCCGATGATTACATCTGTCCGCTTTGCAAGCACGGCGCAGCCGATTTTGAAAAGATAGTCTGATACCAAAAAAGCACCGCCATTGTGACGGTGCTTTTGCATTTGTTACATCTCTTTGATAAGATCGTTCATCGTATACATACCCGCGCTCTTTCCCGAAAGGAAGCAAGCGGCGTTTACCGAACCGACCGCGAATACCTGCTTTGAGTGTGCTTCGTGCTTGAGGGTTATCACCTCGTCGCGCCCTGCGAAAATGATCTCGTGCGTGCCGACGATAGTGCCGCCGCGTATCGCGTGCATACCTATCTCGGTCTTTGTCCTCTTTGCCCTTACCGAGTGCCTGTCGTAAACGTAGGTGTACTTATTGTCAAGCTCCTCGTTGATAGCGTTTGCAAGCATTATAGCCGTGCCGCTGGGGGCATCTATCTTCTGGTTGTGGTGCTGCTCAACTATCTCAATGTCGAACTGACCGCCCAGGATCGCTGCTGCTCTCTTTGCAAGGTCGGTCAGCAGATTTATGCCCAGCGACATATTGAACGTGAAGAAAACAGGTATCTGCTGTGCAGCCTTGTTTATCTTTTCTATCTCCTCCTGCGAGTAGCCTGTCGTGCCGATGACCAGCGCAACAGCGTTCATACAGCAGTAGTCAAGCAGCCCGTCAAGGCAGCTTGGGTTTGAAAAGTCGATTATAACATCGGGCTTTTCGGGCATTTCCGCAGGTGTCCTGACTATCTCGAAATCGCTGTACTTTTCACCGAACTTGTCAATACCGTAAATCGTCTTGCAGTCCTCGCGCGATGCGATGACATCAGCGATAAAGTGTCCCATTTTTCCGCATGCACCGCAAATAGCTATGTTTATCATATTATCATTCCTTTTCTTTTATTATTCCAATCATACTACGATAAATCAGAATTCATCGGGGTATGCTTGTCGAGCAGCTGGGGGAAACCCTTTTGGAGAAGGGTTCTCCCCCAGACCCCCTTCCTAAACCTTTTAATGACTTTTCAGCAACGGGAGGCAAGCTCCCGTCACTGAAAAGTGTTAGAGAGTTCAGAAAAAGAGTTTG
>CADAEJ010000096.1 GCA_902786965.1 uncultured Ruminococcus sp.
CGACACCGTATAATAGCGAGTTCATGAAAAGGCAGGTGCATATTGAATGTACGCAGTAATCGAAACAGGCGGAAAGCAGTACCAGGTCAAGGCAGGCGATGAGGTCTTCATTGAGAAGCTCGATGCGCAGGCTGACGAGAAGGTAACTTTCGACAAGGTAATGATGGTCGGCGACGAGGGCAAGACAACGGTTGGTGCTCCTTATGTTGAGGGCGCAACTGTAAGCGCTAAGGTGCTCAAGAACGGCAAGTCCAAGAAGATAACCGTTTTCACCTACAAGCCGAAGAAGGGCGAAAAGACCAAGATCGGTCACAGACAGCCATACACAAAGGTACAGATCGAGGCTATCAACGCATAAGCGATGATAAAGGCTGATTTTTACCGCAGCAGCGAGGGAAGTCTGCTGGGATTCGAGGTATCGGGTCACGCAGGGCTTGCCGATAAGGGACAGGACGTTTGCTGTGCAAGCGTATCCTCTGCCGTAATGCTGGCGGCGAACACTATCACCGATGCGTTCAAAGTCAACGCAAAGGTAAAGGTCGAAGAAAACGACATTATGCTGAAGCTGGGGAACGACTCAAAGGGCGAGGGAGACAAGGTCCTTTTAGGGCTGCTGACTCACTTGTATCTGATGCAGGACGAGTTCCCGGGCTATGTTATGGTCAGGGTGCACGACAGGTGACCCTGGCGAAAGTCACACTAACGGAGGTGTATTTACAATGATAAGGATCTCAATGCAGTTTTTTGCTCATAAAAAAGGTATGGGTTCTACAAAGAACGGCCGTGATTCCGAGGCAAAGCGTCTTGGTGTCAAGAGAGCTGACGGACAGTTCGTTCTCGCAGGCAACATCCTGGTAAGACAGAGAGGAACTCACATCCATCCGGGCGAGAATGTTAAGCGTGGTTCAGACGACACACTTTTTGCTACAAGTGACGGCGTTGTAAAGTTTGAAAGACTTGGCAAGGACCGCAAAAAAGTATCTGTTTATCCACAGGCTTGATTTAATGAAAACTAATGACCCCGAGCTTGAGGCTTGGGGTTTTTGTTTTAAGAAAAGTAATCAGACAAAACGTTAAAGAACAAAACAGACCAAAAGGTCAAGAAAGAATAAGAGACAAGAAAATGAAAAAATCAACATATTTTATCAGACAGGAAATGGCAAAGACAGATGCCTCGCTTGCGAGATTTTTCCTTTTCGGCGGAGGCATTATACTGCTTATAGCAGGTATAGTTTATGCTTACGGCAGGTTTATCCGCACAGAGCCGCTTACGTTTTACAAAAATATCGAAGATTGCAGAGTAGTTACCGATTATAAGACCACACGCACGCGATCGAGGGGCAGGACAAAGACTCACAGGCATTACTATGTATATGTGCATACTCCCGATGATGCGGACAATGTTTCGATGCAGGTCAGCAGGAGCTATTACAACGAGATGTCAAAGCTTGCGGTAAAAAAGAATGTGAAGCTTTCGTTCTTCAAGACCAAAAGCGGAGCGCTGTTCCCGTCGTATACGTTCGGCGCCTCGGCAAGCAAGGCGGGGCATCAGTACGTTGAATGCTATCCGAGCTCGATGCTGAATATTTTGTGCATCATTCTGGCTTGTGCAGGTGCGGGAGGCATATCGGTCGGATTGCTGGCGCTGCGGACATACAGGCGAAAGAGCGGCGAGCTCAATGCGCAGGCGGCAGGCGGCATCGTGGACGATATTCCGGTCGACAATACGTTTATGAAAGAGTTTGACGAGGCGATCGAAAGGGATCCGTACAAGTACACGCGATCGCGCAGGAGCGTTCACGAGCTGGACTATTTGAAGGAAGAACAGCCAAAGGAAAAAAGGATATCCGCTGCAGAACGCAGGGAGCTGCTGCGGCAGTTCGATGAGCTGACGGCGGACGGAAAATACAACTATAAATCGCACGATTGAGCAAGGGAGGCGGAAAGATGTTTGTTGACAGTGCCAGGATATACGTTAAGGCAGGGGACGGCGGCGACGGCGCAGTTTCGTTCCACAGGGAAAAATATGTAGCCGCGGGCGGACCTGACGGCGGTGACGGCGGCAAGGGCGGAGATATCGTCTTTGTGGTGGACAGCAACCTTTCCAGCCTTATTGATTTTACCTACAAAAGAAAGTATGTTGCACAAAAGGGCGAAAACGGCTCGGCAAAGAACAGCTCGGGCAGGAGCGCGCAGGACGTTATCATAAAAGTGCCGCGCGGAACAGTTGTCAAGGAGTTCAAAACGGGCAGGATACTTGCGGATATGTCGGGCGACGAGCCGGTTGTTATCGCTCGCGGCGGCAAGGGCGGACGCGGAAATGCGCACTTTGCTACATCTACAAGGCAGATACCCAAGTTTGCAAAGCCGGGTTTCCGCGGTGATGAGTACGAGCTTTTGCTGGAGCTGAAGCTTATCGCAGATGTCGGACTGGTGGGCTTTCCAAACGTGGGCAAATCAACGCTGATATCGGTAGTTTCGGCGGCAAAGCCAAAGATAGCGAACTACCATTTCACCACGCTTACACCTGTACTCGGGGTGGTCAAGATAGAGGAAGGAAAGTCCTTTGTTATGGCGGATATACCCGGTCTTATCGAGGGTGCGAGCGAGGGTGTCGGACTTGGACACGAGTTTTTGCGGCACGTTGAAAGATGCAGGCTTATCGTTCACGTTGTTGATGTTTCCGGCAGCGAGGGCAGAGATCCGATAGAGGACTTTGAGGCGATCAACAAAGAGCTTGCGGGTTTTTCGCAGGAGCTTGCCGAGGCTAAACAGATAGTTGCGGCGAACAAGTCGGACATGGCGACAAGCGAGCAGATAGAGAGATTCAGAGAGTATATACAGGGCAAGGGCATGCCCTTTTACGAGATATCTGCGGCGACAACGCAGGGGACTAAAGAGCTTACCTACGGCATATGGGAGGAGCTTGCGATGCTGCCGCCCGTAAAGAAGTTTGAAGCACAGCCGCTCACACGCGAGGAGCTTGATGCAAAGCTGCTTTCAAAGAAAGAGTTTGAGGTCACGGTCGAGGACGGCGTTTACTTTGTTGAGGCTGACTGGCTGTGGGATATCATAAGAGTTGCGGATATGGACGATTACTCGTCTTTGCAGTATTTCCAGAACGTTCTGCGTTCAAGCGGAATAATTGACAGGCTTGAGCAGATGGGAATAAACGAGGGTGACACGGTCGCTATATTCGACTTTGAGTTTGAGTATGTAAGATAAAAAGATAAAAAGGAGGAGTTCCTACGCAGATAAAGCTGACAGACCACGATGCGCTGCAGTATTCACCGCTGGCGCTGGCGTTTATTGGTGACTCGGTATACGAGCAGCTGGTGCGCGAAAGGCTTATCGTCAGGTTCAACACGACCGCAAACGCGCTGCACAAGCTTGCAGTCGAAAAGGTTTGCGCGGAGTTTCAGTCGGCGGCGATACACGAGCTTATGCAAAGCGGCATACTGACCGAGCAGGAAACAGAGGTCTACAAGCGCGGCAGGAACGCCAATGGGATAAATCCACCGAAACATTCATCGGTAGGCGAGTACAGAAGCGCAACGGGGCTTGAAACGCTGTTCGGGTTTTTAAAGCTGACGGACAGGACAGAGCGTATCGAGGAGCTTTTCTCGCTTATATGGGAATACGGCGAGAGCAGGGAAAGTAAATGACAGCTTATAAGGCTTAACAATATCGGAGGAGTGAAATTTATGTCAGGACATTCAAAATGGGAAAACATTAAAAGAAAAAAAGGCGCGACTGATGCCGCAAGGGCAAAGATATTCACAAAGATAGGCAGAGAGATCGCGGTGTGCGTTAAGGAGGGCGGCGCAGATCCTGCGGGCAACGCAAAGCTGCGTGACCTTATCCAGAAGGCAAAGGCTAACAACGTTCCTAACGACAACATCGACAGATGCATCAAAAAGGCTGCGGGCGACGGCGACAAGAACAACTATGAGTCAATGGTTTACGAGGGCTACGGTCCATCGGGCGTTGCAGTTATTGTTGAGTGCCTGACCGATAACAAGAACCGTACAGCAGGTGATGTTCGCCACTTCTTTGACAAGTTCGGCGGAAACCTCGGTACATCGGGCTGCGTATCGTTCATGTTCTCTGACAAGGGCGAGGTCGTTATTGAAAACAACGGCGCTGACGAGGACAAGATCATGGAGGACTGCTTTGAGGCAGGTGCGGACGATTTCAACATCGAGGACGATGTTATCGAGATCGCTTGCGGTCCGAATGACGTTCACGCGGTAAGAGAGGCTCTGACATCAATGGGCTACAATGTGCTTTCAGCAGAGGCTGCAAAGGTGCCTTCAAGCTACACCACACTCACAGACGAGGACGCTATAAAGAAGATGAGGCTGCTGCTTGAAAACCTTGAGGACGATGATGACGTTCAGAACGTTTATCACAACTGGGATATGCCCGAGGAGCCTGAAGAGGACTGATATTTACGGTGAGAGGACACTTGTTCTCTCACTTTTTTGCATCTGATAGCTAAATCCGAGTTTGCCGCGGTGTGTACACCGCGTAATTGGGGAGGACCCTTTTGAAAAAGGGTCTCTCCCCAAACCCCACCCCTAAAACTTTTATCTCTT
>CADAEJ010000097.1 GCA_902786965.1 uncultured Ruminococcus sp.
TTTTAGCAGTGGTGAATTCAGCTTTTGATATCTCGACAGCTGTTTTGAATCTGTTATCTCCTGCAAGTCTTGAGTTGTAAACATAGTTTTCGGTTTCGGCCTTTCCGCACTGCGAACATTTGCGGGTCAACGTACCCTTGCTTGTCTCAGTCGCTTGCTTTGTAACAGTCCATTCGCCCCACTTGTGACCTGTTGCCTTTATGGTCTCGGTCTTTGTTTTTCCGCAGACGGAGCAGGTGTAAGTCCTTACGCCGTCCTGCGTGCAGGTCGGTTGTTTTGTTATCTCGCTTTTTGAGAATTTGTGCTCGTGCAGAGTGCCTATTTCAAACGGCTGTATCGAATAGAACACAGGGGAGCTGTTGTTTGTAACATACCACCTTATGCAGCCGTCGGAGCAGAGTATCGGCTCGCAGTCGGAGAGTCGGGCATTCATCTTGCCCTCTGCCGAGCATTTGTTGCCTTGCCCGTCGATAAGCATAGCCTTTACGCAATAGGTGTTTTTCTGTTTGTCATACTCTTCCCAAAGCACAGCGAAAAGGTCGTCGCTGACTTTGACAAGCTGCGGTGTGCCTGCACGGACAGTAGATTTGCTGTCAAACTTCGTGAGGCTGGTTTCCCTTGTTAAGTATTCTCTCCTATCCGAATTCTTGGCGAGAGATTTGACTGTGACATTTCTGACCGAGTCGTCCTTGCCTACGTCTCTTGTGTATGCTATGAGCATAGTGTCTGCTGAAAGCGCAAAGTCTCCCAAAGCGATGCCGGTATAGTTTACATGGACATCGTCTGTTTCATTGAATTTATTTGCGCTTATAGGGATAAACACACCGACATTAGTAAGTTCATCGCCGTCGTTCATCACCGTCACCGTGATGCCTCTTGTCGAGAGCACCTGATCGTTAAACATCATATTGTTGCCCTCGGCATGATCGGCACGGTAGACACAAGTTCCGTCATTTGCGATGAACTGGTTGAACGAGTGGCTGACGTAACCTGTTGTCAGGTTATAGACCTCATACTGCGACTGGATGACTTTCATTGTAGCTTTGTCGAGTATAAACGTCATATTTGCCTGATGACAGGTGCCGCCTCCGTCGGGATACATATGGTGGCAGGTGTGGATATATATTTTCCCGTTTATCTCGGTGAATCTGCACGAGCCTGCATCGAACGGGGTAGTAGTGTTTGCGCCTTTGACGCTGACGTGGTCTTTTTTCTTCCAGTCCTTTGTGTAGCGTGTTATGCGCAGTACCTCGACATCGTTTTTCGCATTCGGGTTTTTCTGACCTGTGACAACATAGTTGTAGTCGATGCTGAAATAGATGCCACCGAACAGAGGAAGCTCGGGTTTTACAGAGTAGGTCGCAAGCAGCTTGGAAGCATCTGACGCATACTTTTCGACGGTTATTTTTGAACCGATGTACTCGGCTCTCCAAAGGTTCTTAGAGCTGTCCTCGTACAGATACGAACCGTTGACTGATGACCAGATGTCATAGTCGTTGTATGATGCATCGGTGCTTTTTGCGCCGCTGCTTTTTATCTTGCTGTCGGGGTAAACGAGCTTGCTGTTGTCGGTGACAGTGACCTTGCAGGTCGCCTTTATTCCGCCTTGTGTCTTAGCGGTGATAGTTGCCGTTCCAACTCCTGTTGCGCTGATTTTTCCTTCGCTGTTAACGCTTGCAACTTTCGTGTCGCTGCTTGACCATTCAAACCTATCGCCGATTCTGCTGTCGGTCGAGGCGGTGAGCTGGTATGTATCGGAGACTTTAAGGCTGACTGCCGATGTACTCATCGTAACTTTTGTCGGGTGCTTCCACGGTATCACTTCAAGGTAGAAGCTGTTAGTTTCGTGCTGGTCGATGACCACGATGTTTTCACCAACGCTGCACAGCGCAAATGCGTGGCTGAGGGTGTTGTATTCGCTGACTGTGCTGCCTTTGTTGTCAAATTCCTTGAGGGTATTGTCGTTTGTATACATAACGAGTGAGTCGTAAAGCTTGCAGTAAGCTGCCCTCGTGCCAAATGACCACATATCTCGTGTCTCATCTTCTCTGCCCTCGATATCGGGCCTTGGCACAGAGTACATCGTTTTCAGCTCATCACCTGTGAAGTCAAACGAGTTTGAATCAACGCAGTTAACGCTGCCGTTGTCGAAAACAAGATACTTTCCGCCGAGCAAGTCGCTGGACTTGTTGTGGTCATAGAAATAATTCTGATAAAGCATACTTATGCATTTATTGTTGACGGTGATGTCTTTGCTTGTGACGGTCGCTGCGAAAAGCCCTGTCATATCGTGGTGATATCCCCAGTACAAATAATCATAGTATCCTTCGTAGTAAAGATAGCCCTTTTTTTCATCGTAGCCTGTGAAGCGGTATATCGCATTCTCCATTGATGTTTCGCAGATCAGCTTGCCTGCGCTGGTGAGCTTTGATAACTTGGAGTTTGCGCAGACGAAGATATTTCCGCTTGTGTCTGCACCGACAGCGCTGACCTGGCTGCTGTAAGGCAGCGTCGAGAGCAGCTTTTTAGCGTCAAGGTCGTAAACAAAGATGCTGTAAACGTAAGTCCGTGATGTCTTGTCATAATGGCTGCCCGCTGTGTAGAGCTTTGAGCCGCTGACATAGCTGGTCGTCAGCTGGTCGCCGCTTGCAGCTGAAAAGTCATAGACGGTCGTTGTTTTGCCGTTTGCGGCGCTGATGAGATACAGCTTTGAATTGTTAAGGACATACACGCCGTTATTCTTGTCGTTTCCGAAGATGCCGTAGCTTCTGTCGGTGGCAGAGAAGGGCAGCATCACAGGCGAATCGAGCTTGTATGCGCCGCTTCTGGGATAGCCCTCGGGAACGGTGGAGTCAAGGAGTGTATACTTTATGCCTGATGTGTAGCCATATTGTTCAGCTTCGGTATCTTTATAGCATTTGAAGCTGAAGCTCGGGTCGATAGTTTCATAACCGTTTGAACCCGAGATATAGCCTATTGCATAGTTACCCACTGATGTGATGTTTTTGGACAGTGTGAGATTTTTTAGGCTTGTACAGTCATAGAATGCGGCTTCTCCGATAGCAGTCACGCTGTTGGGGATATTTATACTCGTCAGAGCCGTACAGCCGCTGAATAAACCATCTTCTATACGTTTAAGCGTAGATGGCAGCTTGACGGTTTTGAGGGAGGTGTTATTAGCAAAAATGTATCCGCCAAACTCGGTGACAGAATCGGGCAGGCTTATCGAGGTCAGGGCAGTGCAGCGGAAGAACGCATAGGAGTCTATTGAGGTCAGGTTGTTGGGGAGCGTAACAGAGGTCAGCTTGCTGCAATCCATGAACGCATATTTTCCGATACTTTTGACTGTGCCGGGAAGGCTTACTGATGTTTTTGACGCGGGACAGAGCAAGATCTTGGTCTTGTTCTTATCGTACAGTAAACCGTCAGCTGAGCAGTAGTTCTTGTTAGCGCTCGCAACGGTGACGTTCGACAGGTTGCTGCAGTTGTAGAAAGCACAGTCCTTAATGCTTGTGACGCTTGAAGGTATGGTCACAGAAGTGACATATCTGTAATTAAAAGCATATGGGCAGATGATTCTTACGGTGTTCGGCAGGGTTACTGCGCCTGATGATCTGCACTCAATAAGACACCCTGCAAGGATAACGTTATCACCTGCGTTGTATTGATTCGTGAGCCATTTGGTATTTACAAAAGCGCTTGGTTCAACCATTTTCAGTGTGTTTGGTGCACTTATGCTTGAAAGTGCTGTGCAGTCGCTAAAAGCATAATTGTCTATCTTTTTGACACCGCTTTTGAGCGTTACGCTTGTAAGTGATGTACAACCGCGAAAAGCGGCATATCCTATCGTTGTTATGCTTCCGCCGACAGTCACGCTTTTGAGCGTTGTGTTTTCGCTGAATGAAAAGTCGCCGACCGCCGTGACGGTTTTGCCGTCGAGCTTTTCGGGCACGGTGAGCGTTTTTGCCTTGCCTGTATATTCTGTTATTACTATTGTGCCGTCCTCAAGCGTATCATATTTATAATCGCCCGATGTTGTTTCGGCACTTGCTGTGATGCTCACGCTCTGCGAAAAAGCATCCTGCGGCAGCGCCGCCGCAGAGCCAAGCAGCATACATACCGCCATCAATGCGGACAGTATCCTTTTCTTCATATTAAGACCTCCTGTATATTACGAGTGCATTGAGTGCAGAATAATGCAACATTGCGTTTGCTTATGCCGCAACTCTTGATATCTTGTCGACTATGTTTTCCGACACAGCGCCTGTGCCGCCAAAAATATAGATGAAATTAAGCTCTTTGGCTTTGAGGTAGGCGGTCTGCTCGTCGCTGAGGTTGTTTGCTGTCAGGAAAAGCGGAGCAGCTTTCTTTGCTGCGAGAACGCCGCCTGCGAGTGCGTCGGGGAAATTCAGCCCCGTTGCGACGCACATCGTCTTGCCTGTGAGCGTTGATGCAAATTTCTTATTTACCTCGATACAGGTGGAGTACCTGTTTGCGCCCCATATTCTTGCAGCAGTCTTTAGTCCGAGCGCAGAGACTGCCTTGTTCATCATATCGTTTGAGATAACGCCCTCGCCGCCGATGACGGCCATCTTTCGTGAGATAGATTATCGGGGCATTTTTGAGCGCGGCTATGGGGCTGACAGAGAGTGCGTCAGCGTAGTTCAATCCGTAAACGAAGAAAACTTCTGTCGGGTTATCGTTTAGCTTTTCAGCGATGGCGGTCGCTGTGCCAAAACGGGTCTTTCCTGCGATACGCTCTGTTGTGAGTCCCATCTTTTGCAGAGCTTGTTCAACATCAGCGCTTATTGCGCCTTCGCCACCGAGAATGATGACCTTTTCTGCTTTGAGACGTTTTATCTCATCGGCAGTTGAAACGTCAAGTGACTTGGTGTTCGTCAGCAGGATAGGCGCATCGAGCTTTTTTGCAAGCGGTACGCCTGCGAGCGCGTCGGCGTAGTTCATGCCGTTTGCGAGAATGACAGTTTTAGCAGTGGTGAATTCAGCTTTTGATATCTCGACAGCTGTTTTGAATCTGTTATCTCCTGCAAGTCTTGAGTTGTAAACATAGTTTTCGGTTTCGG
>CADAEJ010000098.1 GCA_902786965.1 uncultured Ruminococcus sp.
GCCATTTGGGGACAGGTCCCCAAATAACGAAAAAGTAGTGAGAGTTTATAAGAGAGTGCGAAGAAAAATCTTTTCAGAAGAACTAACCCAACTATGCACTGAATATTCCTCAACAAATGCGGATTTACCGCGGTTTGCACAACACGGCTCTACTCTTGTACCGCTATCACAAAGTGAAAGCCCGGAGCGACACGAAAGCCGCTGCCTGCTCAAACCGATATGCGACGGACAAGCGCGCCGCCGCGGCGGCAAATACTGATTTATCGTTCATTCAGAAGCTTTAAGAGCAGTTCAAAAAGCTGCTTGGGTACGATAGGTTTAGTGGTAAAAGCGTCCATACCGGCAGCGTACGCATCATCAACAAACTGTTGAGCATCATCAGCTGTCATAGCGATCATAGGCACAGAAGCGGCATCAGCCCTGCCAAGCGCACGGATCTCACGTGCCGCACCGAGCCCGTCAAGCACGGGCATATTAACGTCCATAAGCACCGCCGCGTACTCGCCCACGCCTGAGCGAGCAAACAGCTCCACGCCCTCGCGCCCGTTTTCAGCCAGATCGACAGCCATGCCTTGCTTTTCGAGCACACTCCTGGCGATCTGCGCGTTTATCGGGTGATCCTCGCAAAGCAGGATCTTTATTCCGCAAAGCCTATCAAAGTCTTCCAAACCGGGCACCTCCCAAACTGCGTTTTTACAATGATAACACGGCAAAAGGCAAAAGTCAAGAAAAAAGGGTACGGCATAAAACCGTACCCTTGTGAATACTATTATTAGTTGAGAACCGACTTTTCAGTTTCCTTATCGAAGATATGGATCCTGTTCGGGTCAAGAGCAACCTTGATAGTGTCGCCTGTACGAGCAGTTGTACGAGGAGAAACTCTTGCAGTAAGAGGAATGCCTGCGCAGTCCAGATACAGATAAGTTTCAGCACCCATCATTTCTGTTACTTCAACGTCAGCCTCTACAACACCTGTTGTAGCCTGAGCGAGGAATGCAGGCTCGTCATGGATGCACTCAGGTCTGACACCGAGAACGACCTCCTGATCAATCAGAGGATACAGGAGCTCATCGTCGCTGACCTTGCTTGCAGGAACGTCGATAGTATACTTGATGCCCTCTTCGCCTCTTGTGCCTTCCTTACCGAACTCAACAGTGTACTTGTCACCGTTCTTGCGAAGAACAGCGTCGATGAAGTTCATCTGAGGTGAGCCGATGAATCCTGCAACGAACTGGTTAACAGGGTTCTGATAGAGGTTTGTAGGTGTGTCGATCTGCTGGATATAACCGTCCTTCATAACTACGATACGGTCGCCCATTGTCATAGCCTCAGTCTGGTCATGTGTTACGTAGATAAATGTTGTGCCGAGCTTCTGGTGCAGCTTAGCGATCTCGGTTCTCATCTGAGCTCTCAGTTTAGCGTCGAGGTTTGACAGAGGCTCGTCAAGAAGGAATACCTGAGGATTACGAACGATAGCTCTACCAAGAGCAACACGCTGTCTCTGACCACCCGAGAGAGCCTTTGGCTTTCTGTCGAGCAGGTGAGAGATGTCAAGGATCCTTGCAGCCTCCTCGACCTTTCTTGCGATCTCGTCCTTAGGGACCTTACGAAGCTTAAGACCGAATGCCATGTTATCGAAAACAGTCATGTGAGGATACAGAGCGTAGTTCTGGAAAACCATCGCGATATCTCTGTCCTTAGGAGCAACATCGTTAACGAGTCTGTCGCCGATGTAAAGCTCGCCCTCGCTTATCTCCTCAAGACCTGCTATCATTCTCAGTGTTGTTGACTTACCGCAGCCGGAAGGACCAACCAGAATGATAAACTCTTTATCCTGGATCTCAATATTGAAATCGGATACAGCGATAACACCGCCGGAGTATTTCTTATAAATTTCTCTCAATGATACACTTGCCATATTAAGAGTACCTCCTATAATAGAATTACTAATCTGACACATTAGCTATGAACCTATTGTACCAAATTTCGTACCTATCTTCAAGAGTTTTTTTAACTAAACTTTGTAATAGTATTATATTGATATTGACGAATTTTCACAATCCTTTGCCAGATATTTACATCGCCATTCTCACTTTGCCAATAAATTTTCAACATCTTTGTGCAACATTTCCAAACACTCTCCGAGGGCTAATTCTTCCCTTAAATTCACATTTCCGATAGCCACGCGCCTGAGATACACTACCTCGTTGCCTAATTTTTTAAACATCCTCTTGACCTGATGAAATTTCCCTTCGTGCAGGATAAGGGTACATTCGTGATCGTTTTCGTGCGAGCCGTCAAACTCTGCGGGCAGACATTTTTCATCGCCGTCGATAGTCAAGCCGAGCGCAAACTGTTCCTTGTAGCTCTCCTCCCAAGGTTTTGCGAGCCTTACAAAATACGTCTTGGGAACGTGGCTTTTTGGCGAGAGCATCTTGTGCGAAAGTTCACCGTCATCTGTCAGCAGCACAAAGCCCTCGGTGTCCTTGTCCAGCCTCCCCGCCGGGAAAAGCCCCTTTCTGCGCAGCTTTTCGGGCACAAGATCAAGCACTGTCACGCTGTCGCCCTCTTTGGTCGAGCAGACAACTCCCTGCGGCTTGTTGAGCATTATGTAAACGTGCTTTTTGTATTCGATTTTCTGCCCGTCAAGCAGTATATCGTCATCGGTGTCAACGTGCGCATCACTGCGCCGCACGAGCTTTCCGTTCACGCTGATGCGCTTTTTCAGGCACATCTTCTTGACATCTGCGCGCGATACGCCGCCCATCTGCGAGGCAATAAGCCTGTCAAGTCTGATCTTTCCGCCCATTTCAGTCCTCCATAGGCTTTATCATCTTCTTGTACGCTTTTGAGAGAAACAGTGCACAAAGCGTCATCGAAACGACCTCTGCTATCGGGAAGGCCCACCATATAGCGTTAAGGCCTGCGAATTTAGACAGCAGATATGCCGCAGGCAGCAGCACGATTATCTGTCTTGAAAAGGAAACTATCATCGAGTCCACGCCCCTGCTGAGCGCCTGCAGCGTTGAGATCATTATAATGCTGAATGCCGCGATAATAAAGTGCGTGCAGATTATACGCAGCGCAGGTACGCCGATTTTCAGCATTTCATCACTTGCATCGAAAAAGCCGAGCAGCTTGTCAGGGATCACCAGAAACAACACCATACCCACAGCCATTATCGAAACCGCACACACCGCGCCGCACTTGAAAGCCTTGATAATACGTGCTTTTTTTCTTGCGCCGTAGTTGTACGCAACTATGGGTATGTAGCCGTTGTTGAGTCCGAAGATAGGCATAAAGATAAAGCTTTGCAGCTTGAAATACACGCCCAGCACCGCTACCGCAGTTTCGGAGTAGCCGATAAGTATCTTGTTGAGCGAGTAGGTCATCACCGAGCCTATCGACTGCATTATTATCGACGGCAGACCTACCGCGTAAATGTGCTTTATCGTCTTTCTGTTCGGCGGGTACTTTTTCAGGCTGACCTTTATCTCCTTATTGACCCTGATGTTGAGCAAAAGCCCAAGCAGCGCCGCAAGGCACTGACCTATAACAGTTGCGAGCGCCGCGCCCGAAACGCCCATTTTCGGGAAAGGTCCCCAGCCGAAAATAAGACACGGGTCGAGAATAAGGTTAACTATCGCACCCAGTCCCTGCGTAAACATCGAATATATGGTCTTTCCCGTTGACTGCAAAAGCTTTTCAAATGTCATCTGCATAAAAAGACCGAGACTAGCGATAGAAACTATATACAGATAGTCCTTGCCGTACTGGCGTATATCCGCGTTCTGCGTCTGCACGTTGTAGAAAAGCGCCGTAAAGCAGCTGCCTATCACCACGAACAGCAAAAAGCTCACAAATGCAAGGAATATGCCGTTGTTGGCGGCTCTGTTCGCCCTTTCAAAGTTCTTTTCGCCAAGCGATTTGGACAAAAGCGCATTTATGCCGACACCTGTTCCCGCTCCGACCGCTATCATCAGCGTTTGTATCGGGAACGCCAAAGATACGGCGGTCAGCGCGTCCTGATTGATCTTTGCGACAAATACGCTGTCTACGATGTTGTAAAGCGCCTGCACCAGCATTGAGATCATTATCGGCAGCGACATAGATATCATCAGCTTGCCGACAGGCTGTGTACCCATTTTGTTTTCCTGAATATTTTCCACCCTTTACACTTCCCTTACTTTCCCATCATTGCCTGTTAATTTCAGTAAACTACCGATTGGCAGTCTGTAACTACCGTTCGGTAGTCTGAAACGACCGATCGGTAGCCTGAAACTACCGTTCGGTAGTTTCGGCAGTTATCTTTTTAATTATAGCATATTTTCACAAAGATTGCATTACCATTTTGTTAACCTTCACAACCCCCTGACAAATCCGAGTTTGCCGCCGCGGCGGCGCGCTTGTCCGTCGCATATCGGTTTGAGCAGACAGCGGCTTTCGTGCCGCTCCGGGCTTTCACTTTGTGATAGCGGTACAAG
>CADAEJ010000099.1 GCA_902786965.1 uncultured Ruminococcus sp.
GCCATTTCCGGTAAGCCAAAAAGTGACCCGTACGGGATTTGAACCCATGATGCCGCCGTGAAAGGGCGGAGTCTTAACCACTTGACCAACGGGCCAAAAATGCTACGGGAATTGTGGTAGCGGTAACTGGACTTGAACCGGTGACACCCTGGGTATGAACCAAGTGCTCTAGCCAACTGAGCTATACCGCCATGTTTCCCGTAGCGACTATATTATTATACACTACGCGAATTGGTTTGTCAAGCGTTTTTTCAAAAATTCTCGAATTTTATAAAATCGTAACAAAAGCCAACGCCCGCAGCAGCACAATAGTATTGAAATACTCCGAAAAATGTGGTATATTTGTCTTATACAACTTATGCAACATACAAGGAGGCACTTATGAACGCTGTAGTTTCTGCCGTCACCACGCACGGATTTACAATGGGCTATTTCACCTTCGGCAATGGTAAAACGCCTTTCGTTATGCTGCCCGGCATCAGCATAAAGCCGATAACCACCTTTGCCCCTGCCGTAGCAAACGCATATAAAGATCTCGCGGGTGACTTTACTTTTTACGTTTTCAATACAAGAGCCGATCTTCCCGACAACTATTCGCTCTATGACGCCGCGCGCGATACCGCCGCAGTCCTTGACGAGCTGGGCATAAGCCGCGCCTGCGTGTTCGGCGTGTCAATGGGCGGTATGATAGCACAGGTGCTTGCCGTGAACCGCCCCGACCTCGTCGGCAGACTTGTTTTAGGCTCGAGCGCGAGCCGAATTACCGAGCAGGCGAAAAAGATCTTCCGGCACTTTGTTTCACTCGCTCAAAACGGCGATATGCAGGCGCTTGCGCAGGACTTTGCACAAGCAGTCTACACCCCGAGATCACAAGGGGCTTTCAAAGAGGCGATGCTCGCCGCCCTGTCAGACAGTACGCAGCAGGAGATCGAGCAATTCATCACGCTGACAAAAGCTATCATCGGCTTTGATATCTACGAAAAGCTTGACAGCATCACTTCTCCCCTGCTGGCTATCGGCGCACAGCAGGATAAGATCTTCGGTGCGCAGGCATCAGCGGAAATCGCCGAAAAAGCGCACGGAGAGGTCTATATCTGCAAGGACTACGGGCACGCCGCCTACGACGAGGACCCTGACTACCACAGCAGACTCTATGAATTCTTCACACGAAAGGGAGAATAGGTCATGGACATAAAACCCGGCAAATACCGCCACTTCAAAGGCAATATGTACGAGGTCATCGGCATCGCAAAACACTCCGAAACGCTTGAGGAAATGGTCGTCTACCGCGCCCTCTACGGCGATGGGGAGCTTTGGGTGCGCCCCGCTTCAATGTGGAACGAGACCGTTCAGCGCGGCGGCAAAACCTTCGCAAGATTTGAGTACATAGGCGAATAACTGTACAAGCAATCGGACAGTTGAATTTCAAAACACAGTAATATCCCCACCCTCACTGCATATACTTTAATATCCCAAAAAGTATTGGAGTGAGATTTATGGACAACTGGGAAAATGAACGATGCGTGCAGCTCGCAGAGCATATGATAAAAACCAAAGCCACCGTTCGTTCCACCGCCGCAGCCTTCGGGATAAGCAAATCCACGGTACATAAGGACCTTACCGAAAGACTGCGCCTTGCCTCGCCCGAGCTTTACAAGCAGGCGAAACAGATACTTGAGGAAAATAAACGCGAAAGACATATAAGAGGCGGACTTGCAACAAAACATAAGTACGAGAGCAGACAAAAGCTGCTTTCGCACCGCAGATAGCGTAAAATCAGCCGTATGGGAGAATATTCTTCCGTGCGGCTGCTGCTTTTTATATCAACACCTTTTTTTGTACAGTTGAAATACTCAAAAAATTTTACAAACCACAAAAACTCGCATTTACGCGGATTTTCCATATCAAAGCGCTGTAAATTGAAAATTTAAGAGAATTTTTTTGTACAAATACCTTGCAATTTTGAAAAATGTGTGCTATAATGCTAAATGGACAGATGTTTAACCGATAAAGAACAGGAGTAATTGCTATGAAATGTCCGTTTTGCGGTTTTGAAGACACCAAGGTCATAGATTCCCGCCCGAGCGAAGGCAAAAAGCGCAGGAGGCGTGAATGTACCAGCTGCGGCAAGCGCTTCACCACCTACGAGGTAGTTGAAAAGCCGATGCTGATGGTCTATAAAAAGGACGGCTCGTTTGAACCGTTTGACAGAGGCAAGCTTATCAAGGGCTTGCAGACCGCTATCAAAAAGCGCCCTGTCAGCGTAGAACAGGTGACCACGCTGGTCGATGACATTGAAAATACATATGCAAACAAAATGCAGACTGAGACCACAACAAGCGAGATAGGTGATATGGTGCTGCACGGGCTGAAAAAGCTCGACCATGTGGCTTATGTGAGATTTGCCTCGGTTTATAAGGACTTCGGCGACGTTGATTCCTTTATCCAGATAATCTCCGAGCTCGATACAGGCAAGTAAGCCGCTGATAATTTGCACCCCAGACGCTATGACATTATCATTTTCATTACCATAATAGCCGAAAGCATACCGACATTGTTCAAAAGCAGTGCCGGTTGTTTTCGTTTATGTAGAAATTCTTAATTTTTAAGCGCAGATACTTGATTTGCGATAATCGTTGTGCTATAATGGAAACGTTGTTAAAACAAATAATTTATAGGGGGAACCACTATGCGACAGGCTCAGACTTATAAGCCGTCAAACACATTCTCATTCGGCGGATTTATCCTGATGTTCATCTCCATGCTCGTTGCAGGCGCACTGCTCTCATGGCTGTATGTTATCCTTCAGGCTGTTATCCCACTCATCTATCTGTGCGTACTTATCACCATCGGCTTCGGTGCCGCTATCGGCGGTATCGGCGCAGTATTTGTAAAGGTGTATAAGATAAGGCACCCCGGACTTGCTATCGCCGCTACAATGATAGCCATGTTCTTTGTATACATCTTCCACTGGTGCGTGTATGTCGCAAGGGACTACGACAAGTATTCCTACGATGAAATGAAGACCGAGCGCGCTTCGGAGTATTTCCTCGGAATCACAGATGCCCAGCTCAACTCCGCTAAGATCAGCGGCGAGGAGCTTGCAGCAAACTTCATGACGACCTATAAGCAGCATAAGATACACGAGGTTGAGTTCTCGGCTCTTGAAAAAGAGTACTTCACCTCAAAGCAGAAGGATATGTACGACAGGAACGTATCTATCTGGGAGTATTACGACTACGACAAGGTACTCGGCAAGACCACAAGCGAGGTCGCAAAATCTCTTGAGAACATCAAGGGTAAAAACGCGTACGATTTCTATATCAACTACAGAAATCAGCCAAAGCACAGCATCGGCTACCTGCTCGTCCACCCGGGCGACCTGTTCAGCGACATCTGCGACATAAACTCCGTCGGCAGATGGACAATGCGTTCTTCAAGGCATTCCTTCTCGTCATCGTCAAGATCGTCCACAACGAACAATAACGTCAACGGCATTCTCCTGTGGCTGACATGGCTCGGCGAAATGGCACTTATGTTCATCCCCGCAGCCGCTATCGTTTCTGCAAGAGCAGGCTCACCGTTCATCGAGCAGGATAACGACTGGGCTATCACCGATAAGCCGTCGCTCTCGTTCAAGTTCGTTGACCCGTTCCCGGGCAACGCAAACGGCGAAAAGCAGTTCAAGGCTGCCTTCATGAATGACATCGACAGCCTGTTTTCACTCCAGCCGCTGCTTGCGCAGATGGGCTCGCTCAATACGTTCTATACAGCGACCTACTGCCACAGCAAGTTCTACACCGAGAACTATCTCACCATTCAGCATACAAGAGTTACAAATGTAAGGAATAACCAGCGCACCGTTACCAATATCGTTAAAAAGGTAAAAGTCGATGCAGACTATATCGCGACCCTGCACGGAATGTTCGGCTATCCCGTACCTGCAAACTGCCCCGGCACTAACAGATTTGCACAGGCACAGCAGCAGGCAGAACAGCAGCAGCAGGATTACGCACAGCAGTCCTATCAGCAGCCGCAGCAGCAGGATTACGCACAGCAGTCCTACCAGCAGCCGCAGCAGCAGGATTACGCGCAGCAGTCCTACCAGCAGCCGCAGCAGCAGGATTACACACAGCAGTCCTACCAGCAGCCGCAGCAGCAGAGCTATGCTCCGCAGGACGATTTCAGTTCGGGCGATATGGACGGTATAGATACCTCAAACATCGACTTGAGTTCGCTTGATAATATGAATCAGTAAACCACAGAGGCAGGGAGCACCCCTGCCTCTTTTTTGCACACAAATCAGAGTTTGTGCACCATGTCAGAGAGTGTGCCCGAAGGGGTTTTAGGGGGCGAGCGGAAAGCCCCCTAAACAAGAGCCATTCAATCCGCCTTTTTGCAGGCGGATTGCGGAAAAATGGCGGGTGTATTCTCCGTAGGGGCACGCCCTCTCTT
>CADAEJ010000100.1 GCA_902786965.1 uncultured Ruminococcus sp.
CGGGAGTCATAGGCATTCCCTCATATCCGGACCGCTCCTGGAAGAACAGGAAGCCTGTGTTATGCCAGCGTGATCCGTATGCTGTGCTTGTGGTGATGTACCATTTGCGGTATTCTCTCAAAAGCTGCATTGTTTCCTGCGGCAAGGTAATGTACCTTTCCGACTCCTCGGTCTTGGTGGTATTGAAAAACAGATAAGAGGCTTTCAGGCAGGAATACTTAATGTTCGGTGTAAGCACAGCGATCACTCCTGAATTTTCATTTCGTATTTATCCTTGTGCGCTTCCTTGGGTACGGCGGTGGGATAGCTGCCGCTGAAACACGCCTTGCAGCAGCCTGCGTGGAGGTTCAGCTCTCCGAGTTCGGACAAGGGCAGATAGCCCAAGCTGTCTGCACCCATTTCCGCTGCTATCTCCTCGGAAGTGCGGTGACAGGCTATAAGGTTTTCCTCCGAGTCGATGTCCGTGCCGTAGTAACAGGGATGCAGAAACGGCGGCGCCGAAATGCGGAAATGTATCTCCTTGGCACCCGCCTCACGCAGCAGAGAAACAATGCGTCCTCCCGTAGTTCCGCGCACTATCGAATCATCAACGAGGACAACTCGCTTGCCCTTGACCGTTTCCTCGACTGCCGAGAGCTTTATGCGCACTTTGTCGGTTCGGCTTGCCTGTGTGGGCGAGATGAATGTTCTTGCGATGTACTTGTTCTTTATCAGTCCGATGCCGTAGGGTATCCCCGAGCCTTGCGAGAAGCCGAGGGCGGCATCGAGTCCCGAATCAGGAACGCCGATGACTATATCCGCATCTGCAGGACAGCTGTTGGCAAGTATCTGCCCAGCACGAAGCCTTGCGGAATGAACAGACACTCCGTCAATTACCGAGTCGGGACGTGCAAAGTAGATGTACTCGAATATGCAGATGCGCTTAGGCACCTTTGCGCAGTGCGAGCGGTCGGAACGCACGCTGTCCTTTGAAAAGATCAGCAGCTCTCCAGGTTCGATATCACGGACAAACTCCGCACCGACCGCTTTGAGCGCACAACTCTCCGAGGCAACAGCATAGGTGCCATCGGACATCGTGCCGAAACACAGCGGTCTGAACCCGAAGGGGTCACGGCAGGCAATAAGCTTTGTCGGAGACATAACGACCAGCGAATACGCACCCTCGATTATGTCCATAGCCGACAGCACAGCCTCCTCGATAGAGCCTGTGACAAGACGTTTCTTGGTGATGATGTAGGCGATAGTTTCGGTGTCGGAGGTGGTGTGGAAGATCGCACCGGAAAGCTCCAGCTCCCGCCTTAACTCACTTGCATTGGAAAGATTTCCGTTGTGCGCAAGAGCCATTCGCCCTTTCATGTGATTGACGACTATCGGCTGACAATTGCGGCGCTCGTTGCCGCCTGTGGTGGAGTAGCGGACGTGCCCCACCGCCATATTCCCCATCGGCAGTTCGCCCAGCACACGGGGCGAAAACACCTCGCCGACCAGTCCGACGTCTTTGTGAGCTTTGATAACGCCGTCCTCGCAGACTGCTATGCCGCAGCCCTCCTGCCCTCTGTGCTGGAGAGCGTAGAGCCCGTAGTAAACAGTCTCTGCAAGGTGAGTTTTCGCCGGAGAATAAATGCCGAAAACCCCGCATTCCTCGTGAAGCGTGCTCATTTTGCACTCCTTTCGGCAGCCGCTGAAACGAATCCCACGAACAGCGGGTGTGGTCTGTTCGGTCTGCTCTTGAACTCGGGATGGAACTGCACTCCGACATAGAAATCACGGTCAGTCAGCTCAACAGTCTCAACAAGTTTGCCGTCGGGGGAAATTCCGCTGAGTATAAGTCCTGCGCCCGAAAGAGTTTTACGATAGTCATTGTTGAACTCGTAGCGATGACGGTGACGTTCACTTATCTCAGACTTGCCGTAGCATCTGTGCATAGTTGTTCCCTCTGCGATAACACAGGGATATGCACCAAGGCGCAGCGTACCGCCCTTGTCGATACTGTCACTCTGCCCCGGCATAAAGTCTATGACCTTATTCCTGCACACCTCATTGAACTCTCCGGAATCAGCATCCGAAATGCCGCAGACGTTTCTTGCGTATTCAATAACTGCTATCTGCATACCAAGACATATTCCAAAGAACGGGATATTGTTTTCCCTTGCGTATTTAACGGCAAGTATCATACCCTCTATGCCTCTGCCGCCGAAGCCGCCGGGGACTATGATACCGCTAATACCTTCAAGCATTTGCACTATCGTATCGGGCGTGAGCTTTTCGGAATCTACCCAGCGTATGTCAACGTGCGAACCGATAGAATATCCTGCATGACGCAGTGCCTCGGCTACCGAAAGGTAAGCATCGTGCAGCTCGGTATACTTGCCTACCAGTGCGATGGTCGTTGTAGTCTTTGCTGACTTGATACATTCAACCATTTCACGCCACTCGTCAAGATGAGGACGAGGCGCTGTGATGCCGAGGCGCTCGCAGACAACCTCGGAGAAGTTTGACTTTTCAAGCATAAGCGGTGCTTCGTAAAGGTCGGGCAGCGTGATGTTCTCGATAACACATTCGGGGCGCACATTACAAAACAGAGCTATCTTCTGAAAAATAGATGCTTCAAGCGGTCTGTCGCAGCGCAGCACGATAATATCAGGGTTGATGCCCATTCCCTGAAGCTCCTTGACAGAATGCTGTGTCGGCTTTGATTTATGTTCGTCAGAGCCGCTGAGAAACGGCACGAGTGTAACATGGATAAACAGCGAGTTTTCTTTCCCGACCTCAAGGGATATCTGCCTTACCGCTTCTATGAACGGCTGGGACTCTATGTCTCCGATAGTACCGCCTATCTCTGTTATAATGACATCAGCGTCCGTCTTTTTGCCGACAGAATAAACGAACTCCTTTATTTCGTTGGTTATGTGAGGTATCACCTGAACAGTCGATCCAAGATACTCTCCTCGTCTTTCCTTGTTGAGTACATTCCAGTAAACCTTACCTGTCGTGAGGTTAGAATACTTGTTAAGATCCTCGTCGATGAAACGCTCGTAATGACCGAGATCAAGGTCAGTCTCAGCACCGTCCTCAGTAACATAGACCTCACCGTGCTGATAAGGGCTCATCGTGCCGGGGTCAACATTGATATATGGGTCGAGCTTCTGTGCTGCAACGGTCAGTCCTCTTGATTTTAGCAGCCGTCCCAATGAGGCAGCTGTTATTCCCTTGCCAAGTCCCGAAACAACTCCGCCTGTGACAAAAATATACTTTCTCATTTTTCTCTTCTCCTCATCTATAAAAAAAATAATATTTTCAGAAACGCCTATGCCCTCTCCATTTGGAGAGGGCTGAAAAATATCACAGTGTTTATGAAGCAGCGCATTGTTCTTTACGCACTAACACGCACTTGCGCCGTAGTTGGAGAGCACTCTTGCTGACGGATCGTTTACGTTGCAGCCGTCCCAGCTCTTGTTCGGCATCCAGAAATCGACTATCATCTTGCTCTGTCCCGGATAGTAGCGCTCAAATATCTCACGGTAAAGCAGCGACTCCTTGGTGAATGGTTTAGCGTGTGTGTACTTTTCGCTGAGGCGGTAAAAATCTTCGTCGGAATAATAATCCTCGGCATAGGCTTTGAGGTAGTTTACCAGCGAGTGTCCGACTGCATCGGAGAACGCAGCTTTTTCACGGTAAAGAATATCGTGCGGCAGATAGTCGCCCTGCTCGAAAGCCTTGCGCAGAAGGTACTTGCCCTTGCCGTAGGTGTTGAGCTTTTTGGCCGGATCTATTGCCATAACGTATTTTACAAAGTCGAGGTCGCCGAAAGGCACTCTTGCCTCAAGCGAGTTTACCGAGATGCATCTGTCTGCACGAAGCACATCGTACATATGAAGTTCCCTGACACGTTTTTGTGCTTCAAGCTGGAACTCTTTTGCGTTAGGTGCAAAATCAGTGTACTTGTAGCCGAAAAGCTCGTCGGAGATCTCACCCGTGAGGATAACACGAATGTCCGTCTTTTCATGGATGGCCTTGCAGACAAGGTACATTCCTATGCTTGCACGTATGGTGGTTATATCAAATGTGCCAAGCAGCTTTACAACAGGCTCAAGTGCTGCGATAACATCATCTTTTGTGATTATGACTTCCGTGTGCTCGCTGCCTATGTAGTCGGCGACCTGCTTTGCATACTTTAGGTCGATAGCGTCCTCGCTCATACCGATAGCAAATGTCTTTATGGGCTTGTCGGACTTTTTCTGTGCAATGGCGCAAACAAGCGAAGAGTCAAGCCCGCCTGAAAGCAGAAAGCCTACCTTTGCATCTGCCACAAGGCGCTTTTCAACGCCTGCTACCAGCTTGTCGTGAATGTTTTTGTATATCGTTTCGTGGTCGTCAAAGCAGACTTTATCAACCGCCGCAATATCGCAGTAGCGGAAAAATTCACCGTCCACGCAGTAGTACCCCCCGTCCACGCAGTAGTACCCCGGAGGGAACGGCTTGATGTCAAGCGCGATGCCGATAAGGTTCTGCGGCTCGCTGGCAAATGCCATAACTCCGTTTTCGTCATACCCGTAGTAAAGCGGACGGATACCGATAGGGTCACGCGCCGCAATAAAGCTGCGGGTCTTGCCGTCATAGATTATGCAGGCAAATTCCGCATCAAGCATCGAAAACATTCTCACGCCGTACTGTTCATACAGCGGCAGCAGTATCTCGCAGTCCGAATCGCTCTCAAACGTGTAGCCTTTTTCCAAAAGTTCTGCTTTGAGCTTTTCAAAGCCGTACAGCTCGCCGTTGCATACGCAGTAGCTGTCATCAAGCTTGAACGGCTGCATTCCCGACGGTGTCAATCCCATTATCGACAGCCTGTGAAAACCCAGCACCCCGTCAGGCAGCGTAACATATCTCGTGTCATCAGGTCCT
>CADAEJ010000101.1 GCA_902786965.1 uncultured Ruminococcus sp.
TCTTTTTTCTTTCCTTTTGGTTGTGAGTGGCTGAGCCACGTATACGGAGCGCCCATTAGCATATCATTTCATCCGCCGACTGGCAAGTGGGAAAAGTACTGTAGCACAGTTTTCTCCCGTACCGCAAAGCGTAAGATGTATTGCGCGATTCCCCAAAGTGGAGACCGACGGTGCGTAGCGGAAGAAAAAACTCCCAAAGCGGACGGGTTTCTGCGATAATGGAGTTGCACAAAAAAACCAGAAGCAGAAAGGACATACGCCTTGGGACACGGAAATTGTAGCAAAAAGAGGCGGAGATGGCGATACTTCTCCGATGCGGAGCGCTCAAAGCTCGAGGCGCTGGTGGACGACCACAGGCGGCGCAACGGCCCGATCCGAAGCTGGCGGCTGCCCACTGGCGCGTGGGCCGAGACGCTCGGCCGCGACCCGTCGAGCGTCAGGCGCGAGCTCCTGCGCGGCAGGATGCGCATGGGCTCGGAGGACACGTTCGTGCACTGGTGCTACTCGGCGCGGCTCTCCGCCGAGAGAAGCCGCGCGGCCGCCTCGCGCAAGGGGCGGGAGTGCGACATCGACAGGCGCAGGGACGACAGGACGTTCACCAGCGGCGTCGCGGCACTCACGCAGACCCTTCTGCGCAAGTCCACCCTCAAGGCGACGGAAGGGTTCTACTCGATCTACGCCGCGATCGAGGTCACGAAGCGGCAGGTCCCGGGGTTCTCCGTCAGCGAGTCGAGCGTCAGGAACTGGATCAGGGCCGGACGGCTCGCCAACCTCACGATGGCGAAGGTGGCGATATGGAGGCGCTCGCCGTCCCCGAAGGACAAGCGCACGTTCCCATGCAGGGCGAAGTCGAAGCAGGGGCACCACATCGCCGACAGGCCGAAGGAGGTGGACGAGCTCAAGGCCTACGGCCACTGCGAGGGCGACACCATCGTCAGCTGCAGCGGCGACACCACCGCCCTCTACTCGCTCATAGAGCGGATCTCGGACTTCCAGTGGACCGTGAAGATGTCGCGCAACACGGAGCAGTGCCTGCACGGCGCGCTGAGGAGGCAACCATTAAGGAGGAAAGAAAATGGCTATACTTACGGTTTCGGGTGTGAGCAAGATCTACACATCAAGATTTGGTACGAACAAGGTGCAGGCACTTGACGGCGTGAGCTTTGAGGTGGAAAAGGGCGAGTATGTGGCGGTAATGGGCGAATCAGGCTCGGGAAAGACGACGCTGCTGAACATACTTGCGGCGCTGGACAGGGCGACAAGCGGTGAGGTGACGGTTGACGGAAAGGATCTGTCGAAGATAAAGGACGATGAGATCTCGGCATTCAGGCGGGACAATCTGGGATTTGTATTTCAGGATTTTAATCTGCTGGATAATTTTTCGGTGAAGGATAATATTCTTTTGCCGCTGGTGCTGCTGGGAATGGATGTAGGCGAGATGAAAAAGCGTCTTGCGCCGATAGCGGAGAGCCTGGGTATAGCGCAGCTTTTAGAAAAGTATCCGTATGAGATATCGGGCGGACAGAAGCAGAGGACGGCGGTGGCGAGGGCGATAATCACGCAGCCCAAGCTGATACTTGCCGATGAGCCGACAGGTGCGCTTGACTCGCGCTCAACGGACAGTCTGCTTGATATTTTTGCACAGCTCAATGCGCAGGGGCAGACTATTCTTATGGTGACACATTCGACAAAGGCGGCAAGCAGGGCAGGCAGGGTGCTGTTTATAAAGGACGGCGCGCTGTTCCACCAGATATACCGCGGCGGCTCGACAAATGAGGAGATGTATCAGAAGATCTCCGATGCGCTGACCTTACTGATGGCGGGCGGTGAGAAGAATGGGTAACAGATACTATGCGCGCCTTGCGGCAGACAACATCAAAAAGAACGCGAGGGTGTATGTGCCTTACATCATAAGCTGCGTGCTTATGGCGGCTATGATATACATTATAAGCTCGCTGGCAAACAACCCCGATATGAGCGACCTCAAGCGCGGTGCGACTGTAACGCCGATCATTATGAGATTTGGCACATATGTAACGATGGTGTTTGCGTTTATTTTTATCTTCTACTCAAACAGCTTTATCGTAAAGCGCAGGCGCAAGGAGTTCGGGCTGCTGAACATACTTGGAATGGAAAAGCGGCACATTGCAAAGCTGCTGCTTATCGAGAATGTTTATGTTATCGCGATCGCGCTGACTGCGGGACTTGGCTGCGGTGTGCTGCTTGACAAGCTGATGTCGCTTTCGCTGACGCGGCTGCTTGGCGAGTCGGTAATACTGGGATTTCACATTTCAGTCTTTTCGCTGGTGCTGACGGGTGTATTTCTGCTGGCGACGTTTTTTGTGATATACATCTATACGCTGGGACAGATACATCTTGCAAAGCCTGTGGAGCTGCTCTCGGGCTCGAGCGTGGGCGAAAAGGAGCCGAAAACAAAGCTTTTTATGGCTCTGCTGGGCGCGGCGCTTTTAGCGGTGGGGTATTATATCTCGATAGTTACACAGGAGCCTACAAAGGTTCTGCCGCTGTTTTTGCTGGCGGTGCTGTGCGTGGTATTCGGAACGTATCTTTTGTTCATGGCGGGAAGCATAGCGCTGCTGAAGTATCTGAAAAAGCGTGAGAGGTTCTACTACAAGACAAATCACTTTGCGGCGGTCTCGGGGCTTATTTACAGAATGAAGCGCAACGCGGTAGGTCTTGCGAGCGTGTGCATACTCTCGACTATGGTGCTGGTAATGGTATCGGTTACATCGTCGATGATGCTTGGTCTTGACGGCGCGGTAAGGAGAGATTACCCGACTGATGTGATACTTAATGCGCATGATTTTAAGGCAGTTGACAGGTTCGAAGAATATTTGCGCGAAAAGATGGACGTGAAAAACGTCAGAAGGGTAAGTCAGCCTGTGCTGGTCGTGTACGGCGATCTTGAAAACCCGACTCTGTTTACAAAGGACGATTATAACAAGCTGACCGACGGAGCGGGCGAGGAGTTTGAGGAGCTGAAGGAAGAGGCATTAGCGAAGTGGTACAACATCAATGTCTTTGAAAAGGACGAGGTCATCAAGGGTTTTAATGAGGATTCGGCTTTGCGTGATGAGGACTACGATGTGGCAAAGGGCGAGGTGGTCGTAGTTACGGGTATGGAAGATCTCAAGATGCAGAGCATTACTATCGCGGGAAAGAGCTACAAGGTGGCAAAGGTTATTTTTAACAGGATGGCTGCGCAGAACGGCTCTGATTGGGGCTATGACATCGTTATGAACAGCCGTGAGGAGATAGTTGAGCTTGAAAGGGCTTACAACGAGAGGTCTTATAAGGAATGCCGCGGCAGCGAGATGATGTTCTTTGACTATGTTTCATCTGACAAGCAGGCGCAGAATGAGGCATTTGAGCAGATCTTTGCTGAAAAGTGGGGCGAGTTCGAGCAGCAGGGGAATATGACTTATACTTTCTTTACTGATATGAAGGCGCAGGCTATGGGTGTCTTTGGCTCGCTGTTCTTCCTGGGGCTTTTCCTGGGGACGCTGTTTATTGCCGAGACTATCCTTATCATCTACTACAAGCAGATAAGCGAGGGCTATGAGGATCAGAAGCGCTTTGAGATAATGCAGAACGTTGGTATGAGCAGGCGTGAGGTCAAGCACTCGATACGCTCGCAGATACTGATGGTGTTCTTCCTGCCGCTGATAGTTGCGGGGGTGCATATCGTATTTGCCTTCCCGCTGATAAAAAGGCTTTTGTACCTGCTCGGGCTTTCGGACACGATGCTGTATGTGCTGTGCGCGGCGGGCGGTTTTGTGGGATTTGCGCTTATTTACACGGCGATATACTCGCTGACGGCAAAGACCTACTACAAGATAGTAAAGAAATGAAAAATGTGCGTCAAGGTCTGGTGCTTTGGCGCATTTTTTGGGCTATTATTGACTTTCGGTGAGGTGCGTGGTATAATTATACAAGATTGGGTTTGCAGCGGAATTTTGGGAATGAAAAGGTGAAGAACTAATGAAGATACTTGATATGGAATTTACGGGCGCACCTGTGCCTGCCGAGGCGTACAAACAGTTCGTACAGCAGCTTTCGG
>CADAEJ010000102.1 GCA_902786965.1 uncultured Ruminococcus sp.
TATCTTAACGACTGTCCTTGCAACAAACTCGTTTTCGTCGATCTGCTCTGCGGCAAGCATAGATTTCAGCGGTGCGACAAAGTATCTCCAGATAATAGGCTCATCGGTGATCTCGGGTATCTTGCGCGTAGGGATCATCTCGCCCTTTACGATCTCAAACCTTTCTTTGAGCAGCGCCTCGCACTCTTTTCTCGTGCTGCGGTGGTCAAAGAAAATGTGAAATGCAAAGAACTCCTTATGTTCGGGGTAAATGCCGTACGCAGCAAAACCGCCGCCAAGACCGTTTGAACGATCGTGCATCGGCTTCATCGCCTCGGCGATCAGATCGCCCGCGATACCCTTGCCCTCTCTTGAAATGACCGCGGCAATAGCGCAGCCCGAAGGTATACGGACCTCTCCCTCTCTTTTCAACATCATCATCTCTCCCTTTTAGAATTTAATAGAACACGTCGCTTTTCAGAGGCAGGAGATCTAAGATATTCTCTTACCTCTTACATCAAAAAAAGGCGCCACTCAGCCCGTAAGCTGAATGAACGCCTTTGCTCATTTGCAAGTATTATACTCCAAAAATTCATTTCTGTCAAGTTTTGATATATAAATTATTTGTAAACTGCAAGTTTTGCAAATGTAAATTGCAAATTTTCGCAAAAAAGGGGTTGACAAATCAAAAATGATGATGTATAATGCAAGACATAGAGGCAAAGGTGTCTTGAAGTAATCTGGCTATCTTCAAGTATCTGTCTCTATTTTTTATGCCTTTGGCATCAGCTTTCTAATATTAAGGCAACGGCGTCTTGACAGCAGGGTAAGTCCCTCGCGTCAGGGCGCCTTTGTTTTGTACATTTTAAAGGAGGAAATAAAAATGAGCACGGTAACAGAGATTTTTGCAAGCAAGGTATTTGATGACAGAGTGATGAAGTCAAGGCTTTCATCAAAGGTCTACAATTCACTCAAGGACACCATCGGCATCGGCGCAAAGCTTGATATCACAGTAGCAAATGCAGTCGCAGAGGCTATGAAGGAGTGGGCAGTTGAGAACGGCGCAACGCACTATACCCATTGGTTCCAGCCGCTTACAGGCATCACCGCCGAAAAGCACGACAGCTTCATCTCGCCCTCACCCGACGGCAGAGTTATCATGGACTTCTCGGGCAAAGAGCTTATCAAGGGCGAGCCCGATGCGTCAAGCTTCCCTTCGGGCGGCTTGAGAGCTACCTTTGAGGCGCGCGGCTATACCGCCTGGGACCCTACCTCATATGCCTTCATCAAGGGCAAAACTCTTTGCATACCAACAGCCTTCTGTTCCTACGGCGGAGAAGCGCTTGATAAGAAAACTCCGCTGCTGCGCTCCATGCAGGCGCTCAACAAGCAGGCGATGCGTATCCTCAAACTGTTTGGCAACGATACCGTAAAGCACGTTACCACATCAGTCGGGCCAGAGCAGGAGTACTTCCTTATCCCCAAGGAGCTTTACGATAAGCGCAAGGACCTTATCTATACAGGCAGAACTCTTTTCGGAGCAAAGCCGCCAAAGGGGCAGGAGCTTGACGACCACTATTTCGGAGTCATCAAGCCGCGTGTCGAGGCGTATATGTCCGACCTCAACGAAGAGCTGTGGAAGCTTGGTATCCTCGCCAAAACCCAGCATAACGAGGTCGCACCCGCACAGCACGAGCTTGCACCTATCTACGCCACCACCAACATCGCGACCGACCACAACCAGCTCACCATGGAGATAATGAAAAAGGTCGCCCAGAAGCACGGGCTTGTCTGCCTGCTGCACGAAAAGCCGTTTGCAAACGTCAACGGCTCGGGCAAGCACAACAACTGGTCCATCGCGACCGATACAGGCGTGAACCTTCTCACACCCGGCGAAACACCGTATGAAAACGCACAGTTCCTGCTGTTTTTGTGTGCCGTTATCAAAGCGGTCGATGATTATCAGGATCTTCTGCGCATCTCCGTAGCTACCGCAGGCAACGACCACCGCCTAGGCGCAAACGAAGCACCGCCTGCCGTTATCTCCATCTTTCTCGGCGACGAGCTTGAGGGTATCCTCAAAGCCATCGAGACCGATACCCCATACGCAGGCGTTGAAAAGAAAGTCATGAAGCTCGGCGTAAGCGTCCTGCCGCCGTTCACAAGAGATACCACCGACCGAAACAGAACCTCGCCGTTCGCCTTTACAGGCAACAAGTTCGAGTTCAGAATGGTCGGCTCGGCAGACAGCATCGCCTGCGCAAACATCATGCTCAATACCGCAGTTGCCGAGAGCCTCAGGGTCTATGCCGACAGGCTCGAGCAGGCAGATAACTTTGAAGAAAAGCTCCACGAGATGATAAAAAAGACCATCACTGACCATAAGCGCATCATCTTCAACGGCAACGGCTATGACGATGCCTGGATCAAGGAGGCTACCGAGGTGCGCGGACTGCTCAACTTGCGCACCACACCCGATGCTATCCCGCACCTTATGGACGAAAAGAACGTTAAAATGCTCACCTCACACGGAGTTTTCTCCGAGGCAGAGCTGCGCAGCCGCACCGAGATAACCCTTGAAAACTACTGCAAAGCAGTCATCATCGAGGCAAATACCATGCAGATGATCGCCCGCAGAGATATCCTGCCCGCTATCGAGGAGTACGCCGCATTCGTGGCAAAAACGGCTAATGCAAAGAAATCCCTCGCCACAGACCTTACCTGCACCTACGAGGCAGAGACGGTCAAGAAACTCTCGCAGCTTGCAAGCGACGCTTACCAGAGTCTTGACGAGCTTTCAAAGGCACTTGAAAAGGTACAGTCTGCAAAGGATGTTATCGAGCAGGGCTACCTTATCAGAGACGAGCTGCTTGGCGTAATGGATAAGCTGCGTGCTTCCTGTGACGAGGCAGAAACGATAACAGCTGCAAAGTTCTGGCCGTTCCCGACATATGACGAGCTGCTGTTCGGTGTAAGATGATTCAGTTCAAAGGCTCTGCTCTCCCGCTTTTTTATAAGCAGCGTAAACCAATAATATCTTCCATCTTGGCGGGAGCTGCAGAGCACTTTATAAACACAGTAAGGAAAGTATTTAAATAGGAAGTGATCGTATGACAGTGGAATTTTGGTTTTTAATAGGCGCTGCATTGGTCTTCTGGATGCAGGCAGGCTTTGCGATGGTTGAGACGGGCTTTACCCGTGCAAAGAACGCAGGAAACATCATTATGAAAAACCTGATGGATTTCTGTATCGGTACAGTTGTTTTCTCAATTTTAGGTTACACACTTATGATGGGTGAGGACACATTGTTCGGGCTTATCGGTATACCGAACCTGGATATGTTCACGCACTTCAAGGAGTTTATCGCAAGCCCAGGAGACGGCAGCTTCACGGGTGCTTCAACATTCGTTTTCAACCTCGTTTTCTGCGCGACCACGGCGACTATCGTTTCGGGCGCTATGGCAGGCAGGACAAAGTTTTCAAGCTACTGCATCTACTCGGCAGTAATTTCGCTTTTCATCTATCCCATCGAGGCGCATTGGATATGGGGCGGCGGCTGGCTCTCAAAGCTCGGTTTTCACGACTACGCCGGCTCTTGTGCCATCCATATGGTCGGCGGTATCGCTGCCCTTATCGGTGCGTCAATGCTGGGTGAAAGAATAGGTAAATACGAGCGTGACAAGGACGGCAAGGTAGTAAAGGTAAACGCTATACCGGGTCACTCTATCACGCTGGGTGCACTGGGAGTTTTCATTCTGTGGCTGGGCTGGTACGGCTTCAACGGTGCGGCAGCAACAAGTGTTTCAGAGCTTTCGTCGATATTCGTCACAACGACTATCGCTCCGTCTGTTGCAACGGTCACAACTATGATCTACACCTGGGTAAAGAACGGCAAGCCTGACGTTTCGATGTGCCTTAACGCATCGCTCGCGGGACTTGTGGGAGTTACCGCAGGAACGGACGCATTTGACGCTTGACGCAATAGGTGCGGCAGTTGTGGGACTTGTTTCGGGACTGCTCGTAGTCTGGGTAGTTGAGCTGCTTGATCTAAAGCTGCACATTGACGATCCCGTGGGTGCTGTGGGCGTGCATATGGCAAACGGTATCTGGGGAACTATCGCAGTTGGCTTGCTTGCAAACCCGGATGCTCCCGCAGGCTTGAAGGGACTTTTCTACACAGGCGAATTCAAGCAGCTGGGCTTGCAGCTTTTAGGCTTTGCATCAGTCGCAGCTTACGCAGCGGTGATGATGATCATCACATTCACCATTATCAAAAAGACCAACGGACTTCGTACCACTGCAGAGGAGGAGATCCTCGGACTTGACATCACCGAGCACGGTCTGCCAAGTGCATACCCCGACTTTATGCCGTCGGTACATAAGTACACCACCTATGACAATCAGGACGTAATCGCAGTTGAGGGCGACACCCCCGAGGCGGAAGCGATCCCTGTCAAGAAGGTACCGACATTTGATGACGGCACAAGCCCTAAGTTCACCAAGATCGAGATCGTCTGCAAGGAGGCAAAGTTTGACCGCCTGAAGAAAGCAATGAGCAAAATCGGCATCACGGGAATGACCGTATCGCACGTTATGGGTTACGGCACACAAAAGGGCAAGCCCGAGTATTACAGAGGCGTTGCCGTTGAGACCAACCTTATGCCAAAGGTGCAGGTCGATATCGTAGTCAGCAAGGTGCCTGTCAGAAGCGTTATAGAAACCGCCAAAAAGGCTCTTTATACAGGTCACATCGGCGACGGCAAGATATTTGTCTACGATGTTGAGAACGTTGTAAAGGTCAGAACCGGCGAGGAAGGCTTTGACGCTTTGCAGGACAGTGAGGAATAAAAATCAAAAAGGCACGGGAGCAGCGGTGGGCTGTTCCCGATGCTTTGTTAAAAATATCGAAGG
>CADAEJ010000103.1 GCA_902786965.1 uncultured Ruminococcus sp.
GCGGATTGAATGGCTCTTGTTTAGGGGGCTTTCCGGTCGCCCCCTAAAACCCCTTCGGGCATACCTCTACTGATTTGATAATAGTACAAATACTGATTTGTCGGGGGAACACACAAGATAAGGCAAAAAAACAAGTCCGGGATACTCTCCCGGACTTTTGTTATGCATATTTACTTATTCTCGATGGCGGTTATCTTATCAATTCTGCGCTGGTGTCTTTCGTCGCCCGAAAACGGTGTGTCGATAAACACATCAACAAGGTCTGTGGCTGTGCCCTCGCCGACTACCCTTGCGCCGAAGCAAAGCACATTTGCGTCATTATGCTCTCTTGAAAGGCGCGCGGAGAAATAGTCCGAACAGCAAGCTGCCCTTATTCCCTTGACCTTATTGGCTGCGTAGGACATTCCAAGTCCCGTTCCGCAGATGAGTATGCCGAGCTTGCACTCGCCGCTTGTCACCTTTTCGCAGACCTCAACCGCCTTGTCGGGATAGTCACAGCGCTCGCCCTGCGCGCAGCCGACATCGACTACCTCAAAGCCTCTTTGTTCAAGATGCTGCTTTACTGCCTCTTTAAGCTGCGGTGCAGCGTGGTCGTTTCCGATTGCTATCTTCATTTTACTTCCTCCTGTATTGCTTATTTATCCGAATGTGCCTTATCCTTTTCTGCCTTTGTCGCCTGCAGGTAGGATACCTCCAGCCTGTCAGCTGTTGTGACAAGGCTTTGGTCTGCATTTACCGCAAGGCACAGCGAACCTGCCCTTTGCAGCACATCTGCGGCATTTGCGGTGAACACGTTTTCATCGCCGCTGAAAAACGTCTGCTTTATCACCTCTGCGTTGTCACCGACAAGCATTACGGGGCTTGAGGTATCATATCCCTCAAAAACCTCGCTGTCATTTGCGACTCTGTCTGCGCTCACGCGCTTTATGCTGCGGCTGTCGCTTTCAAACTCGCCTACATACGATATATTCGGGCGGGCGCGCATCACGCTGATTATCCTGCCTTTAAAGCTGATGCAATTGTATGCAAGCGCGAGCAGGGTCGAGACCCCTGCACACTCAAGCGTTTTGCAGCCCTCGCACATACCCTTGACCGCGCCTATGCCTATCCGCAGACCTGTGTATGAACCGGGGCCTGCTGCGACTGCGGCGCAGTCTATGTCCGCAAGCTCAAAGCCCGTTTCGGCAAGCGCCTGCCCGACCATTGGCAGTATCACCTGCGAGTGCGTCAGCGTGGTATAAACCGACTTTTCCCACAGCATTACGCCGCCGTCAAGCAGTGCGACAGATGCGACCTTGCCGCTTGTGTCAATCCCCAATATCCGCAAATCTTTCATCTCCGTCTACTGTAATTATGCGCGTGGTATCATCAACGCGCTGTATGTTTATCTTTATGCAGTCATCGGGCAGCTCGTCGGCGATATTCTCGCTCCACTCCACCGCAAGCACGTTATTGCCGTCGAGGTAGTCGTAAAAGCCCGTTGTTTCCAGGTCAAGACCGCCGTTTATGCGGTACATATCAAAGTGGCAAAGACTTCTTTTCGCGCCCGCGTACTCGTTCACGAGCGCAAATGTCGGACTTGTCACCTCGTCGCCAAGCCCCATACCAAGCGAGATTCCGCGTGTTATCGTGGTTTTTCCCACGCCGAGCCCACCGCTGTAGGCAATCACCTCGCCGCCGCGAAGACGCTTTCCTATCTGCTCGCCAAGCGCGATAGTCTGCGCGGGGTCTTTGGTTGTGAATGTATATGTCACTCTCTCACCCTCACGATCTGTCAGATTTTTTATCAATAAAATAGTTGAGCATAAGATCCACCATTCTGCCGTATGACTTGCTGCCGTCCTCGACACCGTTGAGCTTTAAGTTGCTGTCAACGAAATCGGAGGATAGCTTGCTGACTGTTTCGGTATCGAAAACGGTGTCCTCTTTTTCCTTAACGCTGTCCCAGTACTCTCTGTTTGCGTCGATATCTGCCCACACCTTGTCGGAGATCTTCGAGTCAAACTCCGCTTTTTTATCGTCGTCTGCGTAGTCAAATATCTTGTTGCGCACATAAGTCAGCGCGGTAAGACAGCCTGCGTACCTGTAATACGCATCGTCACTGCGGATACACGCAAGCACGGCTATGAACGTTGCCTCGTCCTCCTGTATATAGCCGCGCGTGTGTGCAAGCTCGTGGCAGACGGTACATGGGAGCTTTGCCTTGTAGCAGTCGTTATTGTAATTTGCCTCCATAGAGAAGGGGAAATATATCCCCGTGAGGTTCATCTGGCTCATAAGGAACGAGCAGGTTATCGGCTTTGGCGTGACGTAGTACCCGTCAAGGTTCTTGAACTCCTTGCCAAGAGCCTTCATCGCCTTTTTCGCCGTTTCATCATAGTCACACTTCATCACGATGCGGTTTTCACTGTCGCGCTCGACCTTTTCTGCCGCCTCGTTAAGCTGAACAACTATCGCGTCGCCAAGCATTTCAAGCTGTTCGTTTGTGTGCTGGTTTTCGGGGATACCGTTGGTCTTTGCGAAATTCGAGGTGCGGTACAGCACAAAACAGTTGTTCACCTGCACCACCACAACGAATGTGACTATCCACAGATACACATATCCGAACACCTTGCCGACCTTTTTGCGCTTACCTTTTTTGATGATGAGCAAGGCTATCAAAGCGATAAGCGAGGCAGGTATGCCGAACACCGCTATCATTATCAGTATCTCCCCGACTGAAAACGGGAAAAGCGAGGTCAGCCTGCCGTATGTATTCACCCATATGGGATAGATGTGTGCGCGGTACCAGTCGCTGAATGCGGTACTGTTGACCGCGATGACTTCAAGCAGCACTGCACCGAGAATAAGCCCAAGAGCCACGCATAGCTGTATGCTCAAAGGGAATTTTCTCTTTTTCTTTTCGCTTGGCTGCTGTGCTTTCTGCTCGCAGGCTTCCTCCTGCACAGCGTCAGCCGCGGTTTTCTCTGTAAGCGTCTGCATATGCGTTCTCCATTGGTGTTTGTGTGTGTTACAATAATAAATATACCACGCACCGCATATTTTGTCAACATCAGCCGCGGCGGCAGAAATATTTGTCAGAAACAAAAAAGAGACTCCTTTGAAAAGAGTCTCTTTGGCTTTTTATCAGAACAGTCCGTAGATATTGCCCTTGTTGTCGCAGTCGATATCAAAAGCGGCAGGGTGCTTTGGCAGACCGGGCATCGTCATAATATCGCCCGTATAGGCTACCACAAAGCCTGCGCCTGCGGAAAGCCTTACATCACGCACGGTTATCTCAAAGCCCTGCGGCTTGCCCAGCTTTGCGGGGTCATCAGACAGCGAATACTGCGTTTTTGCCACACAAACGGGGATATCGCCAAAGCCGAGCTCGGTTATCTCCTTGATAGCCTTTTCAGCCTGTGAGGTATACACAACGCCGTCTGCACGGTATATCTCCTTTGCGAGTATACCCAGCTTTTCCTTGATAGGAAGCTTTTCGTCATACAGCGGCTTGTAGTTTGACGGCTTGCTGTCGATGGTATCGCAGACTTTCTGTGCAAGGTCTGTTCCGCCCTCGCCGCCCTTGGCGAATATCTCCGCGAGCGAATACTGCACGCCCATTTCCTCACAGGTCTGCTTGATGACCTCTATCTCGGCATCGGTATCGGTATGGAAGCGGTTGATAGCCACAACAACGGGTACGCCGAACTTTTGCATATTCTCGATATGTGTTTTGAGGTTTACGATGCCCTTTTTGAGCGCGTCAACGTTCTCGTTCGTAAGCTCGGTCTTTGGCACGCCGCCGTTGTATTTGAGCGCACGGATAGTTGCAACAAGCACAACACAGCTTGGCTTGAGCCCTGCAAAGCGGCACTTGATGTCAAAGAACTTTTCTGCGCCAAGGTCAGAGCCGAAGCCTGCCTCGGTGATGGTATAGTCTGCAAGTTTAAGGCACAGCAGGTGTGTTTTCAAGCGTCTGCACAAGATTTGGCTTGAGCGCATCTTTGAGCAGGGCAACCATAGCGCCGCAGCCGCCCAGCTGCTTTGCGTAGACAGCCTTTCCGTCGAGGTCGTAGCCTACGAGAATGCTTTCAAGGCGCTTTTTGAGGTCGTCAAGGTCGCTTGCAAGGCAAAGGATAGCCATTATCTCGGAGGCAACGGTTATCTGGAAGCCGTCCTGTCTGGGGAAGCCGTTTATCTTGCCGCCAAGACCTACAATGACCTCACGCAGAGCGCGGTCGTTCATATCCATACATCTTTTGAAAAGGATACGTCTTTCATCAAGGCGCAGAGGGTTGCCCTGGTGGATAGAGTTATCTATCAGTGCGCACAGCAGGTTGTTAGCCGCTGTGATAGCGTGCATATCGCCCGTGAAGTGCAGGTTGATGTCCTCCATAGGAACTACCTGCGCATATCCGCCGCCTGCGGCACCGCCCTTGATGCCGAACACAGGTCCCAGCGATGGCTCACGCAGGGCAAGGATAGCCTTTTTGCCTATCTTCGCCATAGACTCTGCAAGGCCTACGGAGATAGTCGTCTTTCCCTCGCCCGCAGGGGTTGGGTTGATGGCGGTGACAAGTATCAGCTTGCCGTCGGGCTTGTCCTTGGTTTTCTCGTAAAGGCTCTCGCTCAGCTTTGCCTTGTAGTGACCATACGGCTCAAAGTCCTCCTCGCTTATGCCGAGGTTAGCGGCGATCTCGCCTATTTTGAGCATTTTCGCCTGCTTTGCGATCTCGATATCTGACAGCATTTTTATCAATTCCTTTCGGTAATATTTACAACAGTTTTAGTATAGCACAAAACGGATAAATTTGCAAGGGAACAACTCGGTCATCAACCGCCTGCACTGCCGACCGCCGTATCAAAAGCAACAAAATAATATTTTCCGTCGATCTTTGTATAATAATAACCCGTATAGTAGACGTCTTTGCCCTGCTTGTATTCGCCAAGATCAACCGTATAACACATCGGGAAATTATCTGTCATATCCTTGTATTTTTCATTTTCTTTATAATCGCTCTCCTGCGATTTGAATTCGCTTTGCGGTACAGCATCCCATTGAGTCTTTTCTAAATTTTCAAACGGACTTTCACCGTCACCGTCGATTTTGAAAAACGCCGAAAATGCAAGTTCAGAAATAAAACTTTCAAATTCTTCGTGATTGTCTTTTATTTGCTGCTGCAAACTCTCGGGAAATTCTTTCTCAAAAGGAGAATAGTCTTTAAGCTCATCGTCGGGGCTTCCGTCGGCTCTTCTTGGCCAATCAATTTCCTTGGCTACCTTTATGAGTTTCGCAATGAGCTGACACGCCTCATCATACTTCATCCCCAGAGTAAAATTTCTTTTTTCCTTTTCTTGATTTTTCTGCCAAAAAACCGTTGTGAGTTCAACAGACCTGACGCTGTTCAGATCATCAAGGTGAAATCCATTGTTGAGATAGTTGATGACCGTCTGATAAAGCTCATACTCCGAGTCAGCGCCCTTGGGCAGTGAAAATTCTCCGTCGCTATGTGATGCACGAGCCGATGAATCTGCCGCACTTTGCATCTGTGAGCTATCATTGCTCTCGCTGCAAGCGGTCAAACAAGCCGCCGTCATAGCCAAAGCAATTATTGCCGATAATAATCTCTTTTTCACAAAATCCGCCTCGTTTTCTATTGATAATTCTTCTGCCATTATACCACACCTCCGCGAGAATTTCAACCGCAAAATCTCTTAATTTATGTCTGCTATATCTTACCTCTAAAAAACACTTGTATTTTTGATGCAAATATGCTATACTATTATTGTATATGTTCTTTTTGACATCAGTTGGCTTCAAAAGGGAAAGGAGAACTCCGAAGAATGAATATGGATAAAATTTACGATCTGGGAATAGACGTAGGCTCTACCACCGTCAAGACGGTCATTGTTGACGATGAGGGGAATTTTGTCTACGACAAATACGAAAGGCACTTTTCAAAGGTGCGCGAGACTGTTGCCGAGCAGCTGAAGATAATCGGCAAAAAGTTCCGCGGTGACAGGTTCAGGATAGCTATCACAGGCTCGGCGGGACTGGGTATCGCACAGGCGAGCGATATCCCGTTCGTGCAGGAGGTCTACTCGGCATTCGTTGCGGTCAACAAGACCTACCCAAAGGCTGACGTTGTAGTCGAGCTTGGCGGCGAGGACGCGAAGATAATCTTCCTTACGGGCGGTGTTGAGCAGCGTATGAACGGCTCGTGCGCAGGCGGTACGGGCGCGTTTATCGACCAGATGGCAAGCCTGCTGGACATCACGCCAGACGAGATGAACGAGCTTGCGCTGCAAAGCACAAAGACTTATCCTATCGCATCGCGCTGCGGTGTTTTCGCTAAATCAGACATTCAGCCGCTGCTCAATCAGGGCGCGAAAAAAGAGGACATCTCGGCATCTATCTTCCAGGCGGTAGTTGACCAGACCGTTTCGGGACTTGCGCAGGGAAGAAAAATCGCGGGCGAGGTGCTTTTCCTCGGCGGACCGCTTACATACCTGAGCGCATTGAGAAAGGCTTTCAAGACCACGCTTTCGCTTGATGACGACCACGCGATACTGCCTGAAAAGTCATCTTGCTATGTGGCTTACGGTGCGGCGCTGCACGCGCACACTCTTGCGCAGGAGGCGACTATCGAGGAGACTCTTGAGCGCATCGCAAACGCAAAGACTACCGACAGCATCACCACGGGCAAGCCGCTGTTTGAGACAAGAGAGGACTACGCCGCTTTTGTTGACAGGCACAGACAGTCCGACCTCAAATACGAGGATATACGCACATACGAGGGCGACGCATATCTCGGCATTGACGCAGGCTCGACCACCACAAAGCTTGTGCTTATCACCCCGGAGGGCAGGCTGCTGTATCAGCACTACTGCTCAAACAAGGGTCAGCCGCTTGACATTATCGCCGCAAAGCTGGAGGAGATATACAACCTTGCGACTGACAAGCTCAACATCAAGGCATCGGCTGTCACGGGCTACGGCGAGGACCTTATCCGCGCAGGACTGGGTGTTGACTACGGCATTGTTGAAACGGTCGCACATTACAAGGCTGCGGCTTATTTCTGCCCGAATGTTGACTTTATCATCGACATCGGCGGACAGGACATCAAGTGCTTCAAGATAAAGAACAACGCTATCGACAGCATTATGCTCAACGAGGCTTGCTCGTCGGGCTGCGGCTCGTTCATACAGACCTTTGCGCAGGCTATGGGCTATGATATTGCAGAATTTGCAAGGCTGGGGCTTTTCGCAAAGGCTCCC
>CADAEJ010000104.1 GCA_902786965.1 uncultured Ruminococcus sp.
AAAGGCGCTGGAAAACTGCTGCATCGCTCTTAACGCCTCGGCTAACGATTTTGAGACGGTCAGCGAGGTCGGCGGAAAGATGCCTGCATGGCGCTTCACCAATGCGGACAGGACGGTGAGCTGTGAGGTCACGAAGAGCGGTGGACACGTTTCATATTTCCTGAAAGGACGAAATATCGGTGAGGAGAAGCTCTCCCGTGAGGATGCGCAGAAGGCGGCAGGAAAGTTCCTTGAATACATCGGTATCCTGTCGATGAAAACGACCTATTCCGATGTGCAGGACGGTGTCATGACGATAAACTATGCTTTTGATGATGTCGGAACATGCGTATATACCGACCTTGTCAAGGTCTCTGTCGCAATGGACAACGGCGAGATAGTCGGCTTTGACCGCAGAGGCTATATCGTCAACCATACAAAGCGCACCTATCCCAAAAAGCTGTTTTCAAAGCTCAAAGCGCAGGAGAAGATCTCGCCGCAGCTCAGGGTCACTGCCTCGCAGCTGTGCGTTATCCCGACGGATAATCTTGACGAGAAGCTGTGCTATGAGTTCAAGTGCAGATCACAAAACGGCCGGAACGTGCTTGTCTATATCAACGCCGAAACAGGTGAGATACTGCTGCTCATCGAAACACCAACGGGCACACTGACGGTATGATCGGGCTTTGGCGCAACTTTGCTCCGCCAAAGCAGTGAATAATGAAGAGTGAATAACGAATAGTGAATAGAAAATGTGTCGGCTTCGCCGACGATACCTTAATTATTCACTATTATTATAAATAAGGAGAGAAACTATGGATTTCAACACATCAAAGACGAGAGAGAACCTGATGCGTGCATTTGCAGGCGAGAGTCAGGCACGAAACCGCTACACCTTTGCGCAGGCGCAGATGATAGCGCAGAAGCAGTTCATGCTCGCAGACCTGTTCCGCTTCACCGCCGAGCAGGAGAAAGAGCACGCAGAGATATTCTACGACCACCTCAAGACCAACGGCGCAGGGGAAACGCAGATACAGGCGGCTTTTCCAGTTGACAAGGACAGCTGCGATATCGCCTGCCTGCTTTCCGAGTCGGCAAGCCACGAGTTCAAGGAGTCGGGGGAGATATACAAGACCTTTGCGCAGACCGCAAGGGAGGAGGGCTTTGCGCAGATAGCGCAGGACTTTGAAAACATCGCCGCCATCGAAAATACCCACGCACAGCGCTTTGAGCGTATGGCACAGCTGTACAAAAGCGGCAAGCTCTTTTCAAACGATGAAAGCACCAAATGGATATGCCTCAACTGTGGCTATATCCTCGAAGGCACACAAGTTCCTCAGAATTGCCCTGTCTGCCATGGCGACCGGGGCTATTATATCCGTCTTGACATGGCGGACTGGGGCTTGTATAGATAAATGTTTCTGCCCTTGAAAGAGAGCAAAAACAAAGGCTTACCCGTTTGAGTAAGCCTTTACATATTTTCAGTTGTCATCGTAAGGATAGTCGCGCCTGCCGATAACAAATTCTGTGCCGTCCGCACGGTTTATGACAATGCTGCCTATCCCCACAAATTCATTGTGCCTTTCCCATATGTGATGCAGCATAATGCTCACGCGCATCTCACCGCCGCCCTCCACGGACGCGCCGTAAACGTATTCACGGCAGTACAGCTTTATCTCGCCGCCGTCCCTTACTGTCTGCTTGTTCACCTGCACATTGTCCCTTTGAAAAACTATCCTTCCCGTACCGATACCGTCAAACGCGCCCTGTATCTGCTTGAACAGCGTGTTCGTCACATCGTTTTTCAGCTCCCTGCAAAACAGGTCAGCAAGTATCTCCGCCTCTCTTTCAGCTATCGCATCAAGGCAGCTTTCTATCTTGCGTGACATCATATTTTCGTCAGCATTGCTGATATAAAAATCTTCGCATCTGAATTGCGCTTCTGTCCCATTCGGCGCAGTGAATTGTCTTTTGAAACTCCCGGGGAAGCGTATCAATCTGACTACTGCATACAGACATATCTGAGCAAAGAAGAAATAGACTTCAAAATAGCAGAGGATCGTAGCTGAGAATGCATCACCTGCCAATGCTATCGTTGCAAAAAAACCAATGATGATATAAACTGACAGGCAGGTAGGTGTGAAAATGCGAATGGCTGAAATACCGATGAATAAAACCGCAAGACCGATGCAGGAGCCTATAAACTCTCCCGAAGTGCTGCAATGGACTAACATATGCAGGAAAGCGTATAATATCATTAGGTTGGCAAGTTCGATAAATATTACTCCTATGAGTTTTGATTCCTTGTCCTGACTGCTGTTTTCCATATTCACCACCCCTTTTCACACACGATAGCATATTATCCCAAATCTGTCAAGAGCAAGCTCTCGCGCCCGTCACCCTTGCGCAGATACCGCCTCACGATGCAGCGAATCAAGAAAGTCCTTATCCTCAAGGCTTTTCTCTGAAAGCCCGTAGTCCATAAGCTCATCATACCTTTTTGCCTTTATCAGCTTAATGACCTTTCGCGCCTCGTCACGGTATTCGCGTGAACGCAGCAGCGGCTCAATGTTCGCACTGAAATACCTCGTGTCGCACAGCAGATTTTTCATCACCGCCTGCGCCACCTCGGGATATTTCGGCGCGTTATCAACGTCAAAGTATTGCCAGCCGTCCTTGTCCATGAAAATAGTATACCTGCCGAGTCTGTAAACTGTCAGCTCGCTTGTGTGTTTCAGCCCCACAAAATCATCCTTTGACGGCTTGAATTTGACCACAAAACAAAAATAAGACTGCGTATTCTGCCCATTGACAGGAGTTACCATGCTTTGGACCTTAAAGCTGTCAAAGCTTATCTTAAACTCGTCACCGTACTTCGTCTTGATAGTGTAGTCATTAAAGTCATCGACCCCGAACGCTATATAAAGTATCACAAATTTCAAACCGATTATCATCAGAATAAATACCCCAAGCGCGATAAGCGCCTTTTTTATGTCTATATCCTCCCGCATTTTCCCACCTCATTTTCAGAGCATTTTATAACCCGTGATAATCAAGCCTCGCCTTACATAGATAACGCCGCCGTAGCAGTATATCGCGTCAAAATCCCCCGCCAGCCTGAACTCTCTGGGCGAGCGTATGTATTCAATACTCTTGCTGCCGTCTTTTGAATTACCGTTCTCACCCCAGCGGTACGCATTCTTACCATCGTGTACCACAGCGTGAGAGGTACACATACAAAAGCTTGTCGGCTTTATCCGTATAAGCTCTTGCTCTATCTTTGCCGCATCGTCTTTCATCGGGTCATTGTCACCCGAGTCTGCAAAGCCCTGCCAGTAGTGTATCTGCCCGCCCTTTTCGACTGCAATGTTCTCACTCGCGCAGAAGATAAACTCAACATCAGTCAGCCCCTCTGCCTTTGTGAACCTCGCGTCATCGCCGTACGGCTCGCATTCGTAAACATTTCCCTCGCTGTCAAGTGCAAGCGCGTGACTGTACGCAAAAGCTACCTTTTTAAAGCGCACATCGCTTTTGTATTCACGCGGTTTGTTGGCGCTTTCGCCGATATACTTTGCCGCCCGTTCGCCCCACAGATACAGCTTTGCGTCAGTTGTCACCGCGCCGTTCATCAAACCGTTGTATGAGATATCGCACACATTGCTCAACAGCTTTTCCGTCCTGTCATTGTCCAAATCAAACTCGTACATATCCAAAGCACTGTCAATGAAACATATGACCCTTCCGTTTTCATTCCCTGCGTTTGCCTTGATTACCCTATGCTCGAAATCGTGTACCTCGCATTTTCCGTCAGCATCGTAGATTTTCAGCACCCCGTTGCCGAATGTGTAAAGCCTGTCGCAGTTGAGCGATGTGAAAGTGTAGTACACGTCCTTGTCAATGTGAAATTGCGTTTCCCCTACAAAACCGTCATTGCGCAAAGCATCACCGGTGCCGCTTTCACTCGCTTTTGCAGACCGTGTTCCACTCTCGCTTGCATCATCACCAATGCGCGCAGTCACAATGCAAAGCACGATAGCCGCGATCGTCAGCAAAGCCGTCATTATCACAGCACTTTTCAGCCTTTTGTGTTCCATTAGCCTGCCCCTTTCTCAAATAGATACTCCGATCCCTGCCTTTGTATATATAACGAATGAAAAGCCCTGATTTGTGCATCTCAAAATGATCTTTGTATCTTTGCACAAACCCATGCCTGCGGTTTTGTCTGTTTATAACAAAACCCCGACAGCACAAGACAGATACCTATATAGAAGGTTTGCCCCTGAGTGTTACAAAGCACTCAGGGGCATTGTGCATATTTATGTTGCTAAGCTAAATCAGAATTCATCGGGGTATGCTTGTCGAGCAGCTGGGGGAAACCCTTTTGGAGAAGGGTTGTCCCCCAGACCCCCTTCCTAAACCTTTTAATGAC
>CADAEJ010000105.1 GCA_902786965.1 uncultured Ruminococcus sp.
CGCAAGCAGCGCCGCTAAAAATCTCTTTTTCATAATATCCCGCCTTTCTTTTCGGTTCAGCCTTTAGCTTATTATAGCACTATATTTTGGATTTTGCAATGGCAAAGTAAAAAAAAGGCTTTTTCGGGTTGTGAGCTTATCTATCAGCACAAGCATACGGTTGTACTTTTGCGTGTCTATCTCACCACGCCCGAGAAGTATTCTCGTCCATGCGGTGAGATTGGTTTTTGTTTCTTTTCGGTTGTTTGTTTTGAATATGCCGGCTTTAAAGCTCAAAAGCATTTTGCGATACCGTGCTTGATACTGTGCCTTTTTACATCGTGCGGCAGTTCGGACAGCAGCGACAGCGGATCTTCGCAGGGGGAAGGAGAATCAGCCATGCACACATACAAAACACAGGAAATATGGGTCAAAAACGGCGGCCTCAGAATTTACGGTGAAGCCTATGTTCCCGATACTGGTGGGAAGGTGCCGCTTGTTATCTTCTCACATGAACTCGGCAACGATCATACATCAGGTGAGCGGTATGCCAAACGGCTTGCGGGATCGGGATATGCTGCGTATGTATTTGATTTCTGCGGCGGCACCGTCGGGGGAAACAAAAGCGACGGGAGCAATAAGGAAATGTCCATACTGACAGAGGCTTCCGATCTTGAGGCGGTGCTCAAGGCAGCAAAGTCGTGGGACTTTGTTGATCCTGACAGGATCGTGCTTCTCGGCGGCAGCATGGGCGGACTTGTTACAACCGTTGTTGGCAGCGATCATCAGGACGAGATAGCCGGAATGATCCTTATGTACCCGGCTCTGTCTGCAAAGGTCGACAGCGGAAGTGATGGATACAAAACAGAAAGCGATATCCCCGAAGATGTCAGCCTTTTCGGCGGCTGGATCCATGTGGGCAAAAACTACATAACGGATCTGTGGAAGGTTGATTTTGACCGGCTGCTTTCTTCCTACAAGGGACATATGCTGCTTATGCACGGTGACAAGGACAGCACCGTTCCTATGTCCTGGTCTGAGAATGCCAAAAAGATAATTCCCGACTGTGAGTATTATGTTATCAAAAACGGCGGACACGAATTTTTCGACCAGCCCTTTGAAGATGCAATGTCACATATCCTGACCTATCTTGAAAAGCAGACAGCAAAAAGCTGATAGTCTGTATTTCTTATACCAAACGACAACACCCTGTCCGATCAGTCGGGCAGGGTGGTTTTTGTAAAGATCTACAGTGATCTGTTTTCGATCTGTCGGATCTTTTTTGTGCCGTTTATTATCATAAAAGATGCGATGACGAGGACGATCACAAGGACGCAGCCGCCTGTGACGGTGTTCATTATCAGTCTGAACCTTACATCATCATCGCCGCCGAAGGTATGCAGCATTGAGTTTTGCAATGAAAACATTGACATCACAGCACCGCTCATTGTCAGATCCTTTGTCGCCCGCAGTATCGCATTGTCGCTTTGGCGGAAGGACACCACATTTTTTATTCCGCTGATAAAGCAATAAAATGTGTAAGCTGCGGAGATTATAACGGCTGCTTTTGAATAGCTTGTCACCTCGTTTTGCCATATCATCTGCACGGACATTCCGCCTATCGTCAGGTTGAGCAGCATCATCATGATCCCGCATCTGCGGTAGGTTCGGTACTCATACAGCTTATTGTTCGTGCGCTCATCTGTCTTTTGCCTGCGGTAGTTTTGTGTGAGCATAAATCTTGCGGCTGCAAAGGCGAAATAGTAAAATCCTATGGAGATGAGCCAGGCAGATCTATCGTGTATCCCGCTGGCTGCTTTAAAGGTCGCAAACAACAGATTGAAAGCAAGTCCGAAATACAGCGAGACCTCAGCTCTGAAATCCTTGCTGTCCAGATACATTGCGGTCAGCTTATGCCTGTTCATCAGCTGTCTGAAACGGACTATCGCCCTTATCTCGTCGCCCTTGACAAGCTGCTTCAGACGCCGGCAGACACGCTTTAAGCCGATAATGGTTATGACAAGTGCATAGGTCGAAAGCAGATATGCGATAAGTGATATCGGGTTTGTGGGAGATAGAAACACAAGCGCAATAACTGTGAGAGGTATTGCTATCAGATCGGTGACGAGCAACACTTTGACAGGCGGCTTGAATATCTTTGAGAGAAGCGTTTTCAAAGTTACCCTCGGTTCAGCTGTTTTGCTGTGCTATCTCGTTTGAAAGCTGAATGATCTGCGGTGCAAGCTCTTCCTTTTTAGCGGCGACCATCTTTGAATATATGGGATAGTTCACAATGCAGACTGCTGCACCGACTATGCCAAGGACTACACCGAGTGCAAAAAGGTCTGTCCACACGAGCCAGCAGCACATACCCACACCAAATATGAGGATACCGATGATCCCAACAGTCAGGCTGATAAAGGACGGTATTGAGGTAACGCTGCGGTCCAGCTTGCGCAGCAGCTCGATCTTATTGACCGATTCGGGCTTTTTCTGATACTTCTGTGCGATGTTTCTTGCTTCCTGTGCGATGCTTTCTTTACTCATAACGAAACCTCCTCAAATCATTCTTGACATTTGTTTTATAGTGGTGTATGATGAATGCGAGACACTCGTATCTTATATTTGGATTATAACACAATGTATTTCACAAGTCAATTATTTCACGCTTTTTGAGACATTACGGCATATTCTGTATCGCATAGGAGGAAGCAATGAGAACAGCAGAGGAGATCGAGCGCACAAAGCAGAGCCTTATAGATGCTTTGTTTGAACTTATGGCGCAAAAGGATTATCAGAGTATTACTATGAGCGAGGTGGCGAACACGGCGGGTTATGGTCGTGCTACGCTTTACCGTCACTTTCAGTCAAAGGAGGACATGATCAAGTCTTGTTTTGAGAAAAACAATGCAGTCTTTCAGGACATGAAAAATATCCGGATAACGGGCGCGGAGGATCTCTACGAGGTGATATTCAGCGTATTTTCTGCGCTCAAGGACAACAAGGAGATAGTTAAGCTGCTTATCTCGGCGCATCTTGAGTTTATGTACCTTGAATTTATGAACACGGCAATGGTCAGAAATTACGAACAAAACGGTTTTATTGTTTCAAAGTATTCACCCTATTATTTCATGGGGAGCTTGTTCAATGTATCGATGCAGTGGGTGCGAAACGACTGCGAGGAATCAGTCAAGCAGATAACTGATTTTTATTACAACCATTTGTTTAACGTAAAACCGATGCTGTGATGCACGCTTGCTGATGTATTAAAATACAACACCATGTACGATTTGAAGTCGGGCAGGGTGTTTTTTTGATCCTTCTATATCAAATACTCCTTTTACGCAATAAGTTTTGTTAATTAAGCGCATAACTACACTTAAATTTTATGCAATTCTCCAAAGTTGTAATAATTCTATTGACAACTTTAAATTTGCATGATATACTAAAGTCAGAAAGTTGAAACAAAATTAGTTACAACTTTACAGCAACCAAATTTTATGTTCAATAAGGGGCATCGCCCCGTCATTCAAGCACGACCGGGCGTTAGCCGCTTAGGGTTTCGGTGGGGGATTCATTCCCACCACCGAAAGACTAAGATGACCGCCGCCTAAGAGGCGGGGGACATAAGTCGTGGTTATAATTCAGGAGGTAAATATTATGAAAATCGCAGTAGTTTGTGCAAACGGCAAGGCAGGTCAGCTTATCGTGAAAGAGGCAGTAAACAGAGGATTTGACGTTACAGCAGTTGTCAA
>CADAEJ010000106.1 GCA_902786965.1 uncultured Ruminococcus sp.
ACATATGCTGATTTTAGGTAGGTTTCGTGAAAAAGGTGTCCTTTTGGTGTCCTGGGGTGAGATTTTGGATTTTGGTGTCCTAGAAAATATGAAACTGAATTTTTGTGATTTTGAGGACACCGTAAAAACCCGATGGTCGTAGGTTCGTTAAAATAACTAAAACTACTAATAATAAACGCTTTATAGCATATAACAGATCAGTACGACCATCGGGGTGGGCAAAACTGCTATTTATTGATATGAGAAAACAACGTATTTACGGCGATTATCGGATTTTGGTGTCCTAGCGGTGTCCTGGAGCATTGGTAATTGTAGCCTTGCATAAAACCACAAAATGTGATTCAGCTGCAATAACGACCTGTCCTTAAATCTCCGCCGATTGACTTTAACAGCCGCCTTTGGTATAATCTTTGCATAGGCAGGCACCACCCCGACAAAGAGAGCACAAAAAGTCGGGACAGCAGTGTCCAAGTGTGCTATACTGAAAACACAGCGGAAGGATGTGACCGTTATGAAAGGCTGGATCGAGGGATTTCAGGCTTCCATTGATTTTATCGAGCAAAACTTGCTGCAGGAACTGAATATAGAGGAGATAGCAGGCAAAGCCGCCTTGTCTCCGTTTTATTATCAGCGTATATTCGGAGCACTGTGCGCAATGACCGTGGGGGAGTATATCCGTGCCCGCCGAATGACAACGGCAGCGCAGGAATTAGCCTGCTCTGACAGCAAGGTCATCGACATCGCCATGAAGTACGGCTACGATTCACCCGACAGTTTTGCCAAAGCATTTCAGCGCTTCCACGGCATAACGCCGACACAGGCAAGAGAATCGGGCGCAAAACTTCGGTCATTTGCACCGCTGCATATCAAAATTACATTGGAGGGCGGAAATATGTTGGATTACCGGATCGTTGAAAAAGCACCGTTTACGGTGGTGGGCATCAAGAAAAGATTTGACGCCGAGACAAGCTACAGTGAGATACCGAAATTCTGGGGCGAGTGGATGAAGGATGTGAAAGGCATGAAAGGCACCTTCGGCGTGTGCGCGGATATGGACGGAAAAACCTTTGATTATTGGATAGCCGACCTGTACGAGCCGTGGAAAGATATCCCCGAGGGCTGCACCACCTATCAGATACCGGGCGGACTGTGGGCGCTGTTCTCCTGCAAAGGACCTCTGCCCGAAAGTATGCAGGAGTGGCTTCCCGCTTTGCAGGGTTACGAATTGGCAGGCAATTATTCGCTCGAACTGTATATGCCGCCCGCACAAGACCCCGCCGACACCCTCAGCTATATCGCTATCCCGCTGAAAAAGCTGTGACAGGAGCATAAACAGATAGAAGCTCCCGACAGCGCAAAGAAAGGAATACCGAAATGAAAAAAACACTCGCAGTTTTGCTTGCGCTGACGCTGCTTATGACGGCAGTTTCCTGCTCGGATAAAAACAGCTCGTCAGACTCACAAGCCGAAAACTCCCCGCAGACAGTTTCATCTTCGCAGGCGGACAAACCCGACAGCCGCCCGAAATATCAGCAGTATGCGTCAATGACGCCCGAGGAGATAACCGCAAAGCTCACCCTTGAACAAAAGGCAGACCAGATGGTCCAGCCCGCAGTTTACAACGTTACACCCGAGCAGATGAAAACAAACGACTACGGCAGTATCCTCTCAACAGTCGGCTGCATAGACGCTGCCTCGTGGCGCGGCACCGTTGACAGCTTTCAGAAGTCAGCCATTGATTCAGACGCAGGTATCCCTTACATTTACGGGCAGGACGACGTCCACGGCGTAAACTATTGCCTCGGCGCAGTCTACTTTCCGCACAACATCGGGCAGGGCGCCGCAAACGACGAGGAGCTTGCCTATCAGGTCGGTCTTATCACGGCGGACGAAGCTAAACTGTGCCATATGATGTGGAACTTCTCGCCCTGCGTGGCACAGTCTGTCGACCCGCGCTGGGGCAGGACATATGAATCCTACGGCTCTGACCTTGAAACGATAAAAAAGCTCAGCACCGCCTACACCAAAGGACTTATCGACGGCGGACTTGTTGCCTGCACAAAGCACTATTTCGGTGACGGAAACGTCGTGTACGGCACAGGCGAACAGGGCGACACCAAAATGCTCATCGACCGCGGCGATGCGAAGCTCACAGACGCTGAAATAACCGAACTGCTCAAAGTTTATCAGCAGCAGATAGACGCAGGTGTGCAGACGATAATGATAAGCCACTCGTCACTCAACGGCGTGAAGATGCACGAAAACAAAGAGTACATCATGAAGCTCAAAGACGAAATGGGTTTCAAGGGCTTTATCGTCAGCGACTGGGGCGCTGTGCAGAATATCACAGGTTCGTCCTACAAAGAGCAGGTCATCAAAAGCGTCAACGCAGGCATTGATATGCTTATGGAAACGGATAAATTTGCCGAAGCAAAACAGATAATCGTTGATGCTGTCACCAGCGGCGATATAAGCGAACAGCGCGTAAATGACGCAGTCACAAGGATAATCAGGGTCAAAAAGGGCGCAGGTCTGTTTGATGACCCGATGCTTGAAAATCTAAAGACAAAACAGCAGGAGACAGGCTCGCTGGAATACCGAAAGGTCGCCGAAAAGCTGGTGGAGGAAAGCCTTGTTCTTCTCAAAAACGACAACAATGTACTCCCTCTCAAAGAGGGTACAAAGGTTTACATCACAGGTCCTGCGGCTGATAGCTGTCAGGCACAGTGCGGCGGCTGGACTATCGACTGGAACGGCGCGAACACCAAGAATATCGCGGGCGTCACAACTATAAAGGAAGCCTTTGAAAGATACGCGGACGACTACAAGCTCGAAATCATAACCGATGCCGCTAAAGCAAAAGACGCTGATGTTGTGCTCTTGTGCGTGGGCGAAAAGCCTTACGCCGAGTGGAACGGCGACACCGAGGATATGAAGCTGTGCGGCAAGCTGGGTCTTGACAAAAACGCCGAGGCTATCAGGCAGGCAAAAGCGCTGGGCAAACCCACAGTCACCTGTATCCTCGCAGGCAGACAGGTCATTCTCGATGATGCGGACTATGCAAGCTGGGACAGCGTTGTAATGTGCTACCTGCCAGGTTCAGAGGGCAAGGGCATATCCGATGTGCTATGCGGCTGCACCGACTTCAAGGGCAGACTCCCTGCGCCCTGGTACAGCAGCGTTGACCAGATAGGTACAGATAAGTGCTTTTTGAAGCAAGGCTACGGTCTGACCTACGGCAAGGTTTTCAAGCCAAAGGCAGAGCCGCAAACGCTCCTTGATACCACCGCCGAGACCGACACCCAAGGCCCCGCGGCAGAAGGCACAAAATACACCAAGGGTCTTTTCAAGGACGGCGTTTACGTCAACGACTACGCAAAAATAAAGATAAATATTCCGGGGAATATGCAGTATTTCCCCATCGACTCAGGAACAAAAGAAGATAGAATATCACAGCTCACCGACGAAAAAGACATTGCCCGTGAAAAGTCACAGATATACGACGCACAGTTCGGCAACCAGAAAGAGGGCGTGTTTATCGTCTTTATAAACACCAGGGTAGCCTTTCCCGACTCCGCCAGCGTCACCGAGGATAATGTGCTTGACTCCTACAAGCAGTGGATAAGTGCGCAAGCGCAGGGCGCACAGTGGCAGGAAAGAAAAAAGGTAAGCTTAGGCGGTCAGGAATTTACAAGAGATGTGTGCAGGTATAACGAAACAGCGTTTGACTGCCTGTATCTCAAAAAGCTCGACGACGACCTGATGTGCGGCATCTATGTCACCACCGCCGAACCCGCAAGAACACCCGAATACTACGAAAAGCTGTTTTGCTGAACAATATCTCTTTTTAGTTTTCAAAATACAAACAGCCGATGTCAGATAATGACCCGCACTCTGTCAAGTAGACAGCGTAAAAAATCAAAAAATACTATGTATTAACTAATAGCAGTCTGTACTAATTGTGCAGGCTGCTATTTATTTGTGTGACTGCATTATGCCGCATACGCCTCATGGTATTCCATTGGTGTCATACAGCAGTGCTTTCTGAACTTGCTTAGTTGCATGATGCGGGAAATCTGCACGTACGGTTCTTAGGGGAGTTTATGTCAATTGTTATGCATATGTTCGGCTGTTGTGAAAAGTTCCTGCCTATACCCGTATTTACGTCTTACACGCCTTACAACGCTCTCAAGCGGCGTAGTTATGGGCTGAAATGCGTAAGACGAGTGTAAGGCGTGTAATGCGAGCGTATGCTGATGTAATACGAATGTAGTGCGAAGAAAAAGACCGAAGAGCCTTCAGCTGCTTGCTTTGCGGCAGATGTAATGCGTGTAATACGAAAAAATAATAGTATGCTGTTCGGGTGACGCTAAGCTTGGTGCTTTGCTGGACAGCGAGGTCGAGGATTCTACCGGCACCCGAAAATCCGCAAAGGCTTTACCTATTGTGATTGAGTAAAGCAGTAACGAGCAAACGGGTGACAGTAACTGCCCGAATGGGTGACGGTAGGGTGCCGGTAACCTTGCACTGTGAGCCGATTTGTGCCCTCCTTGTTTGCGCCGACAAGTCACCCGAGCTGCTTCCCGAAAACGCCTCACCGCGCAGCGTGGCGCAAGTGTGAGCATAAGTACAGGGGTGTATCACAATCCTCGCCGAACAACCGAACAAAGTAATTCAAACCACGTAGATATGCTGTTTGCGCTGTTCGTTTTCTGTTCGTTCTTGTTCGGCAATGTTCGTTCTGTGTTCGTT
>CADAEJ010000107.1 GCA_902786965.1 uncultured Ruminococcus sp.
CAGGTGCTTTATACTATGATATAACAGGACAGCGCAGCAACAAAAAGGATCGTGATATATATGACAGACAAAAGCTTTGAGATGTACAAAAAGGAATATACAGACGCACTCAACAGCGTCAGCACACAGAGAATGCTTCTGCCCGAGCTGAGATACTTTCTCGACACGCAGTACAGCTGGGCAAGCGGTAACGCAAGGCACAAGCCGCAGGTGACGATACTCGGCACGGCTGTCCCCGAAGAGCTTGTATATGCCGCAGGAGCAGTTCCCTACTGGCTGACAGGCGGAAGCCTTGCTTCAACTGTGTGGTCGGACGAGCTTGTACCGAGAGATACCGACCCCGTCAGCCGTTCGGTGCTCGGTTACATTCACCGACCAAACGGTGCTGACTTTTCAGGCACCTTGTTCATCATTCCGCTTGTCAGCGACAGTATGCGCAAGATAGCCTATCTGCTCAAAGAACAAGGCCGCAAGCTCTGCCTTGTGGATATACCTGCGCAAAAGCGTGGACAAAACAGCGGTCAATACTATCAAAAGCAGATGTTTGAAATGATACGCACAGTATCGGCTCACACAGGCACACGCATCACAAAGCAGTCGGTCGTATCGGCGGCTGTGCGGGTATCAAAGGCAAGAAATGCGCTGAAAGTTTTTCTCGATATCTCCCGTGAGCGCACCGATATCATCTCCCCTGCGGCACGCCTGCTGGTGCAGGACAGTTATTACCGCACCTTTGACATCGAAAGCTGGACATATCACGTTCAGGCACTCACCGCAAGGGTCTGCGCACTTTCAAGGCAGTACGCCTGCGTGCAGAGCAGACCGGGCGTGCTCGTTACAGGCTCGCCGATAGTTTTCCCGAATTACAAGATACCGTTTCTTATCAACAGCGTCGGGCTTGACCTGACGGACACGGTCGACAGCACAGCGCTCAAAAGATACCTCTGCCACAGCGGGAAAACTCTGCGCGGCTCCCGTGACCGTATCATCAGAAATATCGCCTCGGCTTGGTATCTGTCCGATTCATCGTCGGCTTTCGTCAGCAGCGATACGCTTTACGGCTACATCTCGTGGCTGACGCAGAGCAAGTGTATAGAGGGCGTTGTTTATCACGTTCTAAAGGGTCAGATAGAGCACGACTTTGAGCTGCCGAGGTTTGAAGAGCTGTTCGCACGGCTCGGCATACCCGTTTTCAGACTTGAAACAGACTATCAGTATCAGGACATCGAGCAGCTCAGGATACGGCTTGAAGCGTTCAGCGAGATGCTGACGCAGAACAGGTACAAAGAGGTGAGAAAAGCAAAATGAAGTCACGAAAAAGAATTATTATCACCTTGCTTGTCTGCACCTGCCTTTCGGCGCTTGCGTACTTTGCGTATATGTTCCCGTTCTACGAGTTTGAGACCAACGATTACGAAGCGAGCAAGGAAAAGCTTTTCTCGCTTGAATATCTAAAAACGCTTGTTCCGCTTTTTATCATCATCGGGCTTTCTGCACTCGGCATCGTGCTGATCGTGCAGCTGCGAAAGCTTATGCTCAAAGCCGACAAAAACTACTCACGCTTTGCATCAAGGCAGTCGGACAGAAAAGCAAAAGCACCGAAGCAAAAGCCTGTGCCGTTTATGGTGATACGCTGGGTGATAATGATAGTTTTTTCAATCCTGATGATATGGGGCGGACTGCTGTTCGGGCTGAAAATGTCGAGCGTGAGCATACCGATACTTTCCTGTCCTTGGAACACCGAGCAGATGACCGAATCGAGCTGCTACTATCTTTCGCACCTCAGCGAGCTGTTTGATATGCCGATAAGCAGCATACTTATCTTCTTCGGCAGCACGCTTGCGTTTATCATTCTTCTCGGGCGTGCAGTGTGCGGATTTCTCTGCCCTATGGGACTGATACAGGACATAATGGACAAGATCCGCAGAAAAACAAAAACAGAGGGCATATCGGCAAATGAAAAGGTGTATAATGCACTCACGCCTATAAAGTGGTGCATGGTGCTTTTGTTCATCGGGCTTTGCTTTATCGGCGGCAATTTCTGCAACTTCTGCCCTGCCGTTGCGACTTCGCCCATACTTGCGGGAATGAGCACCAGTCTTTACGTCAGCGGCTTTCTGATGATATTCGCACTTATCGGCGGATTTTTCAAGCGCAGGCTTTTCTGCAATATCTGTCCGCTCGGATACATAGTCGGGCTGTTCCACAAGTTCTCGCTTTTCCGCATAAAAAAAGACTGCACAGCCTGCACCGAGTGCGGTGCCTGCTATGAAGCCTGCCCAATGGGGATAAAGACTATCTACACAGAGCGTGGGAAAATAGATGTGACAGAGGCGAACTGCATAATGTGCGGTGAGTGCGTAAAGCGCTGTCCCGAGGATAAGGCACTTTCGCTGACCTGCGCAGGCATAAAGCTTTACACATCGTCACGAAAGGACATAATGTCGGGCTATGCACCCAAGAAAAAGTGAGGCGGCGATAATGATGACAATAACAAGAGAAATGCAGCGCAAGCAGCGTCAGGACGCTCGCTTTATCAGCAAGCAGACGCAGACGAGCGCAAAATATCTTCGGCGCATAGCGGAGCTTTCGGGTGCGCCAGACGGCATGGAGCCGTTTTATGAAACGCTGCACAGGATATACGTCGGTATGCAGGGCGTTGACCTGCCGCTGGGTGTAAAGACTATCGGCACATACTGCGTAATGGCACCGCAGGAGCTTATCTATGCAGCAGGTGCTATGCCCGTCAAGCTTTGCAGCGGGAACTACACAGCATTTTTCGTGGGCGACGACATCGCTCCCCGTGATGCCTGTCCGCTGGTCAAAGCTGTTGCAGGCTTCAAGCACACAGGACTTATGCCTGTTTACGATGACTGCTCGATGATGATAGTGCCCGTGACCTGCGACTGCAAAAAGAAGATAGCGGGTATGCTTGAAGGCAAGTGTGATATGATGACTATGCATATCCCTGCATCACGAGGCGATGATGAGATAGACAGCTTTGTATCACAGCTTTACGAGCTTGCCGCACGGCTTGAAGATGCGACGGGAAACAGGATAACATACGACTCGCTCGTCAATGCTTTCAGCACTGTCGGTCACGCACAGTACGAGCTTTCCGAGTTCATCAGGCTCAAAAAACAGCACCCGTATCTTGTCAGAGGAACGCACGCTATGACGGTGATGAACGCCTCTGCGTATATGCCTGCGACCGTCTGGGCTAACGCTGTGCACAGGATAAACGCCTCGCTGAAAAGCAGAGCCGAAAGCGGTCAGACGGTGACAGGCAAAAAGCTCCCGAGGATACTTCTCACAGGTTCGCCGATAGTTTTCCCGAATATGAAGATACCTCTGCTCATCGAGGAAATGGGCGGCATTGTTGCAGGCGACGAGACCTGTATGGGCGAACGTGGGATGTACGATCCGCCCGTCATCACAGACAACAGCTTTGACGGTATGATGAGGGCGCTTGCGAACCGCTCACTGAGACCCTGTCCATGTCCGACTTTTGCCGACAACAGCCAGCGGCTTTTCAGACTTAAACAGCTTATCAGGGACAATCAGATACAGGGAGTTATCTATCA
>CADAEJ010000108.1 GCA_902786965.1 uncultured Ruminococcus sp.
CGAGAAAAAGGTGGACGAAAAAACCTGTTGTTTTTGGTTTGCGACCGACAAGTGCCGTCTGCGCTGCGACAAATCCTGAATTATAGTTGAGTTTTTTTACCTGTTAGGTCTGAAAAATTACCTGTTGGTGAAAATCTATTTACAAACGCAGGGGTTTGTATTACAATGTCGATAGTGGAGGTGGAGATGTGAAAGTAAGGATAGAGATAGACGACAGCGTTACCGAAGACGAGGTCGTTATCAGATGCCGCAGCTTTGACAGCAACGCCGCCAGGATACAGCAAGCCGTGACTGAACTCACACAGCAGTCTGACCTGTCATTTTTCAAGGACAACACCGAGTATTATATGCCGATAGATAGGATACTGTTTTTTGAAACAGCGCAGAGCGGCATTGATGCCCACACGGCAGATGACGTTTTTACGATAAAGAAAAAGCTTTATGAGCTTGAAGAAGTGCTGCCGAGATACTTTATGAGGGTGTCAAAATCCGCTATACTGAATCTGAACATGGTATACTCGGTCGAGAAAAACATCACAGCGTCAAGTCTGGTAAGGTTCAGAGGCTCGACAAAGATAGTTTACGTTTCAAGGATATACTATAAAGCAATGAAACAGCGGCTTGATGAAAGAAGAATGCTATGACAGCAAATAGAATAAAAGCAAAGGAGGAAAGCAGAATGAAAAAGAAATCAAGTGTTAAGTACGTTTTGTTCGGTTTGTTCTTCATAATCGTAGGTGCAGCGATCATCTGCAAAGCGGCAGGAGTTATCCCGGAGATAAACGATGTGGATATGCTCAAGGTGCTGCTCGCACTGCTGCTCGTGCCTGTTTTCGTGGAAGGTTTTGTACACGTTATCTTCTCGTGCATTTTCTTCCCGGTGGCGATATGGATAATCATTTTCGACAAACAGCTCGGACTTGAATTCCTGACACCGTGGCCCGTTCTTGGCTGCGCACTGTTCCTCAGCCTCGGCTGCTCGCTGCTCGTTCCGAGAAATATAAAATGGATGAAGAGAGCGTGGAACGGCGATACGCTGATGGACAAGTACGAGGGCGGAGAGAACTGGACAGACGATAAGAATATGCCCGAAACAAACAGCGAAATGAATATGAACACACGTTTTGCAGGCTCAAGCAAGTATATCAACAGCGAGGATTTCCGCAACTGTGAGATAAACTGCTCGTTCGGCGGAACTAAGGTGTATTTCGACAAGGCAGTTATACAGGGCAATTCCGCTAACATCAAGATAAATGCAGAATTTTCGGGCGTAGAGCTGTACATTCCCAAGGAGTGGACAGTCAAGAACCTGCTTCGCAGCAAAATGGGCGGAGTAGAAGAAAAAGGCGAAAGAAATGCAGCTAAAAGCGGAAAATTCGTAGTTCTTACGGGAGACACATCGTTCAGTGGGGTAACTATCTATTATTGCTGAACAAAGCAAAAAACTTTATGTGGGAGAATGTGAAAAACCGGTGGATTCATCGGTTTTTTGCATAAATAGACAAATAAAAAGAACAAAAGAGACAAAAGAGAGGGGTAATCAATATGTTAAAAGGCAGCAAAAGGATGAGGTATTCGGGCATAGTCGAAATGGCAAATTCTGTAATCGTCTTGCTTTACGCACTGTATTGGTATTACAGCTGTACAACGTCGCCCGACGCCGCATCGGTAAAGCACAGCACTCTGATCTTTCTTGCGGTGGTGGTGTTCCAGCTGTATAAGCTCGGTGTTTCGTGGTTCGCTACAAAGGCAGCGTTTTACAGCAAGAATGCTCATTCAATGATAATCAACGGCGGTGTCCTTACGGGACTCAGTCTCGTGTGGCTCTATTTTGCGGGAAGCAATCTGCATTCGAGCCTCATATCGGTGCTGTTCATTGTGACTGCTGCAATTGATATTGTGTGTTCTCACCTGTTTATCCTTTCCGCATTTGATAACAGGGAAAAGGTAAATACGGTCAGAACTTTCAAGAAGAGCGTGTACTGGATCAGATAACGCATAAAAACAAGGGACTGTTCAAAACAGTCCCTTTTAGTTTATGTTTTATCAGGTTCTCTGAGCTTTCTTTGCGTGCTTGGCAACTCTGCCCTTGCCTTTTTTGCCCTTATGCTTTTCCCACATTACCCACAGTGTCGGAGCGATGCAGTTTGAAGAATAAACACCTGCGATCATACCGATGATGAGCGGGAATGCGAAGCTGATGATAGAGGACACGCCTGCGATAAAGCAGACAACGCAGACAGTTGTCATAGCGAGCACCGTTGTAACGGTGGTGTGTATCGAACGTCCCATTGTCTGGGTGATAGAGAGGTTGACCAGCTGGTCAAGCTCCATCTTATTGCCCACGAGCTTTTCGTTCTCACGGATACGGTCGTAAATAATGATCGTAGCGTTGATCGAGTAGCCCAAAATCGTAAGCAGAACTGCCATGAAGTTTGCGTTGATGTCAAAGCGGCAAATTACGAAACAGCCATATACCATGCACATATCATGGAACAGTGCTACAACTGAGAATACACCTGCGGAGATACCGCCTATCTTTCTGAATCTGAAGCCGATGTAGATTATCGTGATGACTGCTGCAAATGCGCAGGCAACCAGACACTTGAGGAAGAAGTCAAGACCGTTTGAAGCGGCAACGTCGGTGGTTTCAAGCACCTTGAGGTTGTTGTCCTTGAACTTTTCGGTCAGAGCATTCTTGATCTTGTTCTGCTTGTCGTCGCTGATGCCCTCTTTTGAGGAGAACTGGATCTTGATGGTAGATGTCTTTGAAGCGGTGTCCTCACCGAGAACTACGGTAGCCTTTTCATCGACCGTATCCGCAACGACATCTTCGATATCGCTTGTTTTGATGTCGCCGTCATACGAGTAGGTAAGTATCGTACCGCCCTTGAACTCAATGGCAACGTTGAGGTTAAGAATGAATGTAAGCGCTATAAATGCAGCTATGAGCGTGCATGAGATCGCATAGAAGATCTTGCGCTTTTCAAAGACCTTCAGGACTTTTCTGTCCTTGATCTCTTTTACTTCTTTGTTATTCATCTATCTTAGCACCTCCATACAGTTTGCGGTTTCTGAGGAACTTGAACTTGGAAAGAGATGCCAGCATAAGTCTTGAACAGAAAATACCGAATACAAAGTTGAGAATG
>CADAEJ010000109.1 GCA_902786965.1 uncultured Ruminococcus sp.
CAAACTCTTTTTCTGAACTCTCTAACACTTTTCAGTGACGGGAGCTTGCCTCCCGTTGCTGAAAAGTCATTAAAAGGTTTAGGAAGGGGGTCTGGGGGACAACCCTTCTCCAAAAGGGTTTCCCCCCACTGCTCGACACGCATACCCCGACAAATACTGATTTAATTAGCTATGATTTTGAATTATCGTTATCATCAAAATTCTGCTGCACAAAGCCATTATGCACAGGCAGCTTGATAGGCGGCAGCATCTGTTTTGGGTTGCCCTCTGTCGCGCTAAGCGTATCGGGCATATACACCTGTTTGCTGTTTTTGTAGGTGCAGTAAAGTATCATCGGGTACGCAGCAAGCTCCACAAGCGATGTCAGGAAGAAGATAACGTCAGTCCCATCAAACGTTATCAGCCAGTTTTTTGAGACAAGCTGAATAAGAAGTATCACAGTCCACACCGCCGAAAGCACAGCCGCCGCAGCGCCGCGGTAGAACGATTTCTGCGCCCTGTCGGGGTTTTTGACATCACTGTATATAAAGTGCGTTAAAACAGCCCTGCACACGTTTATCAGCAGACACACGATAAGCAGCGTAAAAAACGCATCGCGCCTGCTTTGCGAAAACCTCTTTTCAAGCACCGACCTCATAGACGAGAAACTATACAAAAGGTAAACCGTAATTACCGCCGAAAAAGTGCTGCAGTAATTGGCAATAAACGCCGCCACCTTGAATTTCTTTCCGCCAACCAACTAAATCTTCCCCTTACTGCTGAAATTGATCTCCCTGCGTGTATTGATCCTGCGCATAGTATCCCTGCCCGTCATCGTAGTACGCGCCGTCATCGTAGTACTGCTGCGCACCGTCATAGTACTGACCGCCGTATTGATCCTGCGGCTGATACGCATAATCGCCGCCCTGATAATTGTTCTGCTGATATTCCTGCTGCGGATATCCTGGAGCGCTGTTTACCGCAGGCAGTCTGTTCGGATCGCCCCAGCTGTTGACCATGACCGTCTTTGGTCTGTTCATAACGCCGCCGAATATCATAGCGATCATAAGCAGTACATCGACCGATGCGCTGACAAGAACGGTCGTCTCGCGCCACGTTGAGTAATCGAGCCTGAGATACATTGAATACTTCAGGACCTTTTGTACATCAATGTAGTTGGATATCGCGTAGTAAAGGAATAAACCGCTTGCAATGCCCAGTATAACGCCGTTGACGATTATAGGGATCGCGCTGTCGTAATAATCTCCCTTTTTGATGACATACGCCGCCGCGATCAGCTTGTACAGCTCAAACGCCACGATAAGCAAACGTATCGTGCCATAGCTGCTGTTGAGTGCGTCCATAGCCTCCTTTAACGGTGATGTCCTGTAATCAAAATACAGATACAGCATCCATATAAACATCACCACCGAGTTTATCAGCTCAACGACTCCCACAAACCTTAATATCCTGCTACCCCTTGGCATAATATTTGTCCCCCATTCTTTCTTACTATACACTTTTTTTCTGCTTTTGTAAAGCAAAAAACCGATGTATCCATCGGTCATTTGCCTCTCCCACATAAAAGTTTTTTTGCCTTGTTCAGCAATATATAACTGTTACCCCGCTGAACGAAGTATCACCTGTAAGCACTACGAATTTGCCGCTCTTTGCAGCGTTTCTCTCGCCTTTCTCCTCAACTCCGCCCATCTTGCAGCGAAGCAGGTTCTTGACCGTCCACTCTTTCGGAATGTACAGCTCTACGCCCGAAAACTCCGCATTGAGCTTTATAGTTGCCGAATTTCCCTGAATAACTGCCTTGTCAAAGTAGACCTTTGTGCCGCCGAAAGAGCAGCTTATCTCGCAGTTTCTGAAATCCTCGCTGTTGATGTACTTGCTCGAGCCTGCAAAGCGAGTATTCATTTTAAGATCGCTCATACCCTCAGGCATATTCTCGTCTGTCCAGTTTTCTCCGTTCTCATATCTGTCCATAAGCGGATCACTGCCGTTCCACTGCTTCTTCATCCACTTTATGTTTCTCGGAACGAGCAGTGAGCAGCCTAAGCTGAGGAAAAGTGCCGCGCCAAGTACAGGCCACGGTGTAAGCGCTTCAATTCCCAGCTGCTTGTCGAAAATAATGAGCCATATCGCCACAGGGAAATAAATGCACGAGAATATGACGTGTACTATACCCTCAACGAATACAGGAACGACCATCAGCGCAAGCAGGATCCTTAGCATTGCAATGTCGTTCAGCTCGGGAATAACTCCCGCTGCCTTGCAGATTATCGACGCTCCGACGATTATAAAGAACAGTCCGAAAAGCACATACTTTATACTTGATTTCTTTTTCATATCTGTCTCCTCCTTTGCGTGTTCTTTTGTATTTGCATTCAAAGCTTTCTTCTTTCATCAAGCCGCTGCTTCATCGCCTTGTAGTAGATCCTGGATACATATACTATCTTTTGCGTCCCCATAAATCTCACAAGACTCGATGCCGTCAGATTTCTCTCGACCGAGTATACCTCGTTCAAGTTCAGTATCGCCGATTTTGATACGCGCATAAAATATCTCGGCAGCATTTCTTCAAGCTCGTATAGCTTCTTCTTTATCGTGAAAACGTCGTCTGCCGTGTGTGCGTCTATGCCGCTGGGCGAGGTCTCAAAGAAAAGTATCCTCTCTATCGGCATATAGTATTCGGTGTTGTCCTTGAAAAATGATATATCCGACTGACTGGTTACCTCAGTCACGGCCTGCTGTATCCTGGCGGCGTTGCTGTCAAAGCTGCGGCATCTGATAACGACCTCGTCCTCGAGCACGCTGTCGTCTATCTCTATCCTTACTTTCACATCTCCACCTCCATTATCTGCATTGTAATATATTGATCCGAAAATGTAAATACCTTTTGCCTAACAGGTAATTTTTATGACCTAACAGGTAAGTATTCCTCACCAAATCAGTATTTGTCGGGGAATGTTCGGTGAATAATCGGGCTGGAACTCTTTTGGAGAAGAGTTCCCCCCGTACCCCCCTCAGAAACCTTTTATTGCTTTTTCGC
>CADAEJ010000110.1 GCA_902786965.1 uncultured Ruminococcus sp.
CAAACTCTTTTTCTGAACTCTCTAACACTTTTCAGTGACGGGAGCTTGCCTCCCGTTGCTGAAAAGTCATTAAAAGGTTTAGGAAGGGGGTCTGGGGGATAACCCTTCTCCAAAAGGGTTTCCCCCAGCTGCTCGACACGCATACCCCGGCAAACTCGGATCTGTCACTCCAGTTTTATCATCTTCACTGTCGTCTGCTCGACAGCCTCGGCGATCATATCCTCCCAGTCATACAGTGCCTGCGCCTTTTCGACAGCCTCGAGCGTCGGGCGCGTTTTGGGGTGGCGCGGAGTAAACACCGTGCAGCAGTCCTCGTAGGGCAGTATAGAGGTCTCGAACGTGTCTATTCTGCGAGCTATGTCGATTATCTCCGTCTTGTCAAGACCTATGCAGGGACGGAATACAGGCAGTCTGCACGCCGCGTCAGTGCAAACCATCGCGTACATCGTCTGGCTTGCGACCTGCCCCAGACTTTCACCCGTCACGAGAGCCTGCGCACCGTTTTTCTCTGCAAGCCTCTGCGCTATCTCCATCATCAGTCTGCGCATAAGTATCGTGAAATATTCCTCGGGGCACTTGTCGCGCAGCGTCTCCTGTATCTTTGTAAACGGCACGCAGTAGAACGCCACATCGCCGCAGTATTCGGTTATAAGCTTTGCCAGCTTTTCGACCTTCATTCTCGCCCTGTCTGAGGTGTACGGCGGAGCCTCAAAGTGTACCGCGTCAATGACCGCACCGCGCTTTGCCATCATGTACCCCGCAACAGGGGAGTCTATGCCGCCCGAGAGCAAAAGCATAGCCTTTCCGCTTGAACCCACTGGTATGCCGCCTGCCGCGTCAATGTTCCCCGCGTGAACGAAAGCGTGCTGCTCGCGCACCTCGACCATTACCACAACATCGGGCTTGTGTACATCTACCGTCAGGTGCGGGAACTCCTGCAATATCCTTCCGCCCAGCTCCATGCAGATCTCGGGGCTCTTGTGCGGGAATTTCTTGTCGCTGCGCTTTGCCTCCACCTTGAAAGTGCGCGCACCCTCAAGCGCAGGGCGAATGTACTCAATGCTGCCGCCCAGTATCCCCTCAAGACTTTTCTCCACCACACAGCAGCGGCACAGCTTTATTATCCCGAATATCTTCGACAGCCTCTCGACCACCTCGTCAACGTCGATACCGTCACTCATCGGCTCAACGTAAACGGTAGACTGCGCCTTCGTTATCTTTATCTCGCCGAACTTTTTCAGCCTGCGGCGAATACTCTTCATCATCATCGACTCAAACGTGCTCTTGTTCAAGCCTTTCAGCGCGATCTCGCCGTATTTGCAAAGAATTATCTCTTTCATTTTCATCTTTCCTTTTCATTATGTTTGTTACCGCAGGTGTAGTACCTTGCCAGTGCACAGTCGAACTTTTCCAGATAGTGCGTGTATTTTTTTGGGAAATCCGTTATCTGTGAGCTGTCGTTCGGATTAAAATGGTATATGAACTCTTTAAGAATGTTCTGATAGCAGTGTGTGATCTGCTCTGTAAGCATATCGCACCTGCTGCCTGCAAGCGTTTCCACTGCCCTGCACAGAGTATTGAACCTGTCCGCACGGAACAGATCGCGTTCGTGCAGATAGAATAAAAAGCTGTCATTATCCAAATAATAGTTATCACGGACTATCTTCAAAGCATATTTTTCCGTCATTTCTTTATCCTCGCAAGGCTGCCCTGCGCCTCACCGACAGCCCCGATAAGCGCGTCAATGTCCTCGTTTGTCGTCGCCGCCGAAATGCTGATCCGCAGTACGCTGTCTGATAGCTTTTCGGGTACGCGGAACTCCTTTATCACCGAGCTTTTCTTGCCCTTTGAGCAAGCCGAGCCGCTTGAAACGAAAATGCCCTTTTTCTCAAGAAAATGCAAAAGCACCTCCGATTTCAGCCCATCGACCGATATGCTCGTGATGTACGGCGAGCCGTGAGCGAAATTTACCGCAATACCGCCGTTTTCCGCACATTTCTCAATAAGATGTGCCTGTACTCCGCGCGCCCTTTCAAGATTGATTTCTACTTTGTCCGAAAGCGCCCTTACCGCCGCACCGAAGCCGCAGATAAGCGGCACGCTCTCCGTCCCCGAGCGAAAACCCTTCTCCTGTCCGCCGCCGAGCATAAACGGCGGAATGTGTACGCCGCTTTTCACATACAGCGCACCTACGCCCTTTGGCGCGTATATCTTGTGCCCGCTCAGCGAGATAAGGTCTGCACCCAGCTTTTTCACACTAAACGGTATCTTCATAAAGCCCTGTACGCAGTCACAGTGCGTCACCACCTGCGGGTATTTCTTCTTGATAAGCGCAAATGCACCGCCCACATCAAAAATCGCACCCACCTCGTTGTTCACAAGCATCATGCTCACAAGAAAGGTGTCCTCATTCACCGCGTCAAGCACAGCCTTGGGGCTTATCTGCCCGTTCTCGTCAGGGGAGAGCCTTATGACCTCACAGCCCTGCTGTTCAAGCTTGCTGATAGGATTTGCAACGCTTGGGTGCTCAACGCTTGTCGTCACAATGCGCCTCTTGCGCTTCCCGTGAGCCGCAAATGCCCCGAATATCGCCGTGTTGCTGCTCTCGGTCGCCCCCGATGTAAAGAATATCTCCTTGTCCTGCGCGCCGATAGCATCAGCCACCGCCTCGCGCTGTTCGTTCAGAAGATTTTCCGCCTCCAGTCCCAACGAGTGCAGGCTCGACGGGTTCCCAAAGCACTCCAGCCCCTTTAAGACCGCCTCAACTGCCTCATGACACGGCTTTGTAGTCGCCGCGTTGTCAAGATATATCACAGTATCATTCTCCTTTAATAATCTCCCTTTTTACAAAAGCGTTCCTGATATAAATCGGAATTTATCGGCGCTTTGCGCCGATAAGCAATGAATAGTGAAGAGTGAAAAGTGAATAGTGAATAGTAGTGGTGTTCGCTTCGCTCACATATTTTAATATATCGCCAAACACAAAAGAAAAGGGATTTAAAAATCACATACACAATTATTATAACACATATCGCAGCGCATTTCAATTACATTATTTTTAATTCTTTTTTCAAGCCGTGAATAATACAGCCCTTTCTGCACAAATTAACCCTGAACGGAGGAATGAAAATGAAATGCTCAAAACGCTGCCTTATAAGGCTTTTCAGCTTTGGCATCTTTGCCATAGTGCTGCTGTTGGCGCGCAATTTCAAGCTGATGAGCGATGCACAGCAAAGCCGCCTCGCGCTTGAAAACACCTACAAAAGCGCCATCGAGCAGCTTGCCGATGCCTGCCAAAGCGTCAGCGAAACGCTTGAAAAGCAGCTCTGCGCAGCCTCACCCGATATGCAAAAGCAGCTCTCCACAAAGCTATATGAGCAGGCGAGCGCCGCAAAGACCGCACTTGCGCAGCTCCCGCTCGAACGACAGGAGCTTGAGAACACCTACAAATTCTTGTCGCAGGTGGGCAGCTACTCACTTGCGGTGTCCAAAAAACTGGACAACAAGACTCCCGTGTCCGATAAGGACTACGACAACATCTCCAAGCTGTTTGACTATTCGCAAAAGCTCGCCGATGATATGTGGGAGCTCGAAAGCGCCGTGCGCGCAGGGGAGATAGACCTCTCGCAGACAGGACTTCCAAGCGAAAAGACCGCCGCCCCGAGCGTCACCGACGGCTTTGCCGACTTTGAGGAAAGCTTTGACGATTACCCGCACCTTATCTATGACGGCCCGTTCTCCGATAACATTATGGAAAAGACCCCGAAAATGACCGCGAACGAAAAGCCCGTGACCCAAAAGCAAGCGCTCGAGCGCTGCTGTATCGCGCTCAATGCCAACCCCTCCGACTTTGAAAAAATAACCGAGGTCGGCGGCAAAATGCACGGCTGGCGCTTCACCAATGCCGACAGCACCGTAAGCTGCGAGGTCACCAAGGGCGGCGGACACGTCTCGTATTTCCTCAAATGGCGCGAGATAGGCGAGGAAAAGCTGACGCGCGAGGAGGCGGAAAAGACCGCCCGCAAGTACCTTGAGTACCTCGGTATGCTGTCGATGAAAACCACCTACCACGAGGTGCAGGGCGGCGTAATGACCGTAAACTTTGCCTATAACGACCTCGACAGGTGCGTCTATACCGACCTTGTCAAAGTCAGCGTCGCTATGGACAGCGGCGAGATACTCGGCTTTGACCAGCGCGGATACCTCGTCAACCACTGCAAGCGCACCTACCCCAAAACGCTGTTTTCAAAGCTTCGTGCGCAGGAAAAAGTTTCGCCGAAACTGAAAATAGAAAGCTCGCAGCTTGCCGTTATCCCCACCGATAACCTTGACGAAAAGCTCTGCTACGAGTTCAGGTGCAAGGCGAAAAACGGCAGGAACGTGCTTGTCTATATCAATGCCGAAACGGGCGAGGAGCAGCAAATACTCCTGCTTGTCGAGTCCCAGAGCGGCACGCTTACGGTGTAGTTATACACAAAAGTGGTGCGTATAAACAGAATTTTGAGTCATAGATATTAACAGGTTTTTTCGTCCACCTTTTTCTCGTAAAAAAAGGTGGCGGGTCGAGGGCGGCGCCCTCGTCGCTGTCCGCAGACAGCGAAATCCCCTTACGCCAGGCGCTCGGCAAGGGGTGAATTTCAAAACAGTCCAGTGGACTGTTTTGAAAGAGGGGACGCCCTGCAAGAGAGGGCGTTCCCCTTGTAAAGCATTTGTCTTTTTTTCTTCCAAGCCCCCAGCGCAATGGGGGCTTGGCGAGGAATTTATAGTTCCAATTGAATATAAAAAGGAGAAATCATATGGATTTTTGTACCTCACAAACCCGCCAAAACCTTATGCGCGCGTTCGCAGGGGAGAGCCAGGCGCGAAACCGCTATACCTTCGCGCAGGCGCAGATGACAGCGCAAAAGCAGTTCATGCTCGCCGACCTTTTCCGCTTCACCGCCGAT
>CADAEJ010000111.1 GCA_902786965.1 uncultured Ruminococcus sp.
AGAATACACTCACTATTTTTCCGCAATCCGCCTGCAAAAAGGCGGATTGAATGGCTCTTGTTTAGGGGGCTTTCCGGTCGCCCCCTAAAACCCCTTCGGACACACACTACTACATAGTGCTAAACTATATTCTAATTTATCATAGTTGCTGCGGTTTGAGGTTGACCGCAGTAATGCCTGCGGCGATAAGCACGAGTGCGATCAAGTGTTTTATTCCCAGCAGCTGCGCCTCACCGAGCATGACTGCCGACAGCACCACTCCCATAACGGGTGTCATAAACCCGAAAATAGAGATCTTTGAAACATCGCTGCCTTTCAGCAGCAGCCCCCACAGCGTGTACGCAACGCTGGAAACAAGCGCAAGGTACACCAGCATAGCGACCGCTTTTGGTATGCTCTGCGCGCTGACCGCAACGCTTTGCCCCGAGCCCATCAGCCCGATATGCCCCAGCAGAGTCATCACGATTCCGCCGAAGATGAACTGATAGCCGCTGAAGATGACCGTGTCATGCGAGAGCGAGTATCTCTTGATAAGGTTTGATGAAACGCCGTAGCAAAGCGCCGACAGCGCTACGAGTCCGTCACCGAGGGGACTGAAAGAAAATCCCTGCGGCGAAAGGTTTATCACCACCACGCCTGCGAACCCGAGCAGGCAGCCGAGTATCTTGCGCGCGGTCAGCTTTTCCATATGCATAAACAGCGCGGCGATCATTATCGCAAAAAAGGTAGTCAGCGAATCTACCACCGCCGAGCTGACTCCGCCCGAGTGTGCAAGCCCGAGATAGAAAAGAACGTACTGCCCGATAGTCTGAAATGCCGAGAGCCACATTATCTTCGGCAGCTCCGCGCGCTTTGGCAGCAGCAGTTTTCTGCGCGATATGCTTGCAAACACGATGACCAGCAGCCCCGCAAGCACAAACCTCACGCCTGCAAAGCGAATGATGCGCCAGGTGTCGCCGTCGTCGATATTCCACAGCTTGTAGCCTATTTTTATGCACGGAAAAGCGCTGCCCCACAAAAAGCAGCACAGCAGCGCGCCTGCGAAGATCGCAGCTTCTTTTTTAAACCTGTCCATTTGTCACTTTCCCTTTATCTCGATGCGGTCAAGAATGCCCTGCACGCTCACATTCGGGTGAGTAAAATACATTCTCTGAACGTCCTGCACAAAGCCGATGTCTGCGCCCGTCCTGTCCGCGATCCTGCGCGCGTCAAAGCCCTTGTCACAAAGCTTTGTGATCTTTTTTACAAGCGCATATGTGTCCCCCTGCGGCTCGCTTGTTTGTGCATCAGCCTTGCCAAGCACCGCCGTTTTTGCGTGCGCGTAGCAGACTGTCTGCGGTGCCAGCGCCAAAAGCCTCTGCCAGCTTTGCTCGACCTGCGTGCCCTTGTGCATTTCAAGCTCGTACAGCGGATCAAGGTCGCCCACAAGCAGTGTTTTGTTACCTTCCACCCACAGTGAGATACTGTCATCGCTGTGCCCGGGGGTGTGCAGCACCTCGCCGTCTATCCCAAGCTCGCCGAGAAGCTCCCGGCTTTGATCTATCGAGAAAAACCGCACCTTTGAATCATCTATCGGTGTGAATCTGCTATGCTTTTCACGCGCGAAGATGCCGTCGGAAAAGTGAAGATATTCTCTTTGCACATCTGCCGCAGCAAGCGTAACACCTGCATTTGCGATATCCTGTGCAATACCCATGTGGTCGGGGTGAAAGTGCGAGATAAGCAGCAGCTTTATATCCTGAAGCCGCAGATCTTTTTCTCCGAGGGCGCGGCAAAGCAGCGGAAACGTCCCTGCCCAGCCCGTGTCAAACAGCACATTGCCGTACTTTCCGTGCACCAAGTATGTATTTGTTGCACCGTATTTCAGTGTAGTTATCATTTTTTATTCTCCTTTTGCGTTGTCAGGACTATTATAGCACATTTCTCACAGTTTGTCACCCTTTTTTGTGATGCGTGGATGCGTCTTGAAAAATGCGCAGCGATGTGCTATACTGTAGAAAAAAGGAGTGACGCCGCGTGACCGGAATGAACTTTACCATTCGCTCAAAAGAGGATATCATCAAGGCGATAGAGAAATTCGGATTCTTGCCCTACTTTGCAAATTCTATCGAGGGATTTTCGATCCAGGAGCATATCCAGCCGAAATACTGGTTCGGCAGCACCGAGGGCGCGTGGGAGTGGAAAGGTCCGATAATCCGCGAAACTAACTGCGCCTACGGAAAGTTTTTCGAGCGCAAAGCTGTCTATGTCAGCCGCGAGTGGTTCGCAGACCTTGCCAATTACCGCCGCGACGGCTACGATTTTGACGCGCGCTACGATGACGGTCTTGCACGCTTTGCCGATAAACAGCTTTATGATCTGCTTGACGCAAATGAACCCGTGATATCCAAGCAGCTTAAACGCCTCGGTGACTACCGCAAGGGCGGCAACAAGGGATTTGATACCGTTATGACGCGCCTGCAGGAGCAGTGCTATGCCGTTATCAGCGATTTTGTGTATCTGACCGACAAGCAGGGGAAGCAGTACGGCTGGGGCGTTGCACAGTATTCGACCCCCGAAAAATTCTTGGGCGATGACTTTTCGCAAAACGTCTATAAGCGCGACCCGAAAGAGTCCTACGAGCGCGTGTTTGAACACCTGCAAAGAATGCTGCCCCATGCAAAACACGAGCAAATAAAACACCTCTTGAAATAACCCCACGCAAATCCGAGTTTGCCGCCGCGGCGGCGCGCTTGTCCGTCGCATATCGGTTTGAGCAGGCAGCGGCTTTCGTGCCGCTCCGGGCTTTCACTTTGTGATA
>CADAEJ010000112.1 GCA_902786965.1 uncultured Ruminococcus sp.
CTTTTGCTTGTTCTCGTCAAAGTAATTGAGCTTTGTTTCGCTTATGGGCATAAGGTTTATTGAGGATTTGAAGCCTGTTTCCTTATTGCCCGCAAGGGTTATCTCGTTGTGCTCCATGAACCATATCTGCTCGTGCTCGATCTTTGATATTTTGTCCATGTCCTTTTCAAGCACCTGATCGACGGTCCGGGTTTCTGTTCTGTTGTAGGTCGCGCACGCGACATCGGGCATACCTGCTTTATCAAAGTAGTTATCAAGCGATGACGTAACGGATATCATACTGTTTACGCTGCCTGATATGAACATTACCGAGATGATGATGAACAAAAGGATTATGGTGTTCATCGTTCTGCCTCGTCTGAGGTCTTTCTTTAAGATGGTAAAAAACATTTTATTCTCCCTTGCTTCCTTTATTCTCTTATGCTTATGTTATTTCTTTCTGAGCCTGAAAACGATTATGCCTGCGATGACTATCACCGCTGCGCCTGCGACCCATTTGACCGACTGGTTCTTTATCTCGCTTCTGACTATCTGCGATGCGTGGGAAAAATACTTTTCCGCGGTATCCTCGCCGACCTCGAGCTGCTGTGCGATGTCGGAAACGATGAGTGCTTTTTCGTCCTTTGCAAAGAGGTTGTGATCCTCGATAGCGTTTACGACGATGGCGCTGCTTTCCTTTGTGATGTCTGCCTTTTGTGAAAGTCTTTCGATAAATGTCTGTTTTGTCATAGTGATGTCCCCTTTCTTTTGTCTGCGGTGGTGTATCTCTTACTGTGGCTTTATTATAGCATGGCAATTATTAAATAATCCTTAAATCAGAATTTGCACTAAAAAGCGCGCAGATACGCGGTTTTACGATGGCAAAAAAATAAAGCCCTGTATTTTCTCAAGCAAATTCTTAAGAAATATCGGGACTTTAGTCAAGTGCATATTTTCTTTTTTATCTGTATTTTTAATTTCTGAGATATTTTCTGTAAAACCACTTTGTAAATCTTCGCGGCATAACGGTGAGCAGGCACTGCGCGCTGCACGGGGCTATCATATCTTTCCCCGAAACAAAGCCGTACCGATGAAATTCCTTACGGACTTTTATAAATGCTTTTGTGCGGTTGAAGCTTTTTCTCTGCCTGAAGGTGTCCTCGCTGACACGGTAGCGCACAAGCGGCTCGGGGATATTCTGCCCGTACTGTCCGTTCATCAGCATTTTGACGATAAGCTCGTAGTCCTCAAACTGATTTGAGTCGCTGTATCCTCCGACTGCCTGCGCTGCGGATTTTTTGAATGCCACGGTCTGTCTGTTGAACGGATTGCGCTTTTTAGCGTATTTCATTATATCCTTATGCAGTATGGGAACTTTTTTGACATCTATCGCATCGCCCGTTCCCGAGTCAAACTCCTCAACGAAGGTGCCCGAGATAGACAGGTTGGGTATTATCGCAAAAAGCGTCATCTGCTTTAAGCATCTGTCCTCCCTGGAGATGTCGTCGCTGTCCATACGCATGATGTAATTGCAGCTGCAAGCCTCAAGACCTTTATTGAGCGCCTGTCCGACGGTCATATCATCGCCCGCGGACACGATGCGGAAGATGTCCTTATACTCGTTCTGGAAGGACTTGACGATGATGCGCAGCTCGTTGGTCAGGTCCTGCCTGCACACAAGCACCAGCTCTGACGGCGGATAGCTCTGCATCAGCATTGATTCAAGGCAGACGTTCAGGTTCTCGGGCAGCTCGCTCTTGCAAAGCTCGATAAGGACGCTGTACGGCTCAAGGGTGTATTTGCCGACCTTATATTCTTTTTTCGCCATATATCCGCGCTCACCCCTTTCGGATACACAATATATTGTATACAGTATAGCACGCTTTTACAGAAATGTCAACAAAAAAAGACTGCACATTTGTACAGCCTTTAGTAATTTTTAAAGTTTTGAGTAGCCGAAGCTGTTTATCAGTGCATCGACCTTCTGACCTGCTTTGCACATTGGGCACTCGCTTGCAGGGTAGGTCTCGTAATGCGGCAGATCCTTATCGGTGAACAGCGCATGCACCTCAACGCCGCCCGACTCCTTGATAGCCGAGAAGATAGCCGCTACGCCCACGAGGTGACCGTTGTAGTATTGCAGGCAGTCCATAGCCCTTGAGATGCTCTTGCCCGTTGATGCGGACGAGATGAGCAGCAGTATCTGCTTGCCCCAGATCTTCTTTTGTGTATTGTCGCGGAAGATCATCTGATTTACCGCGTTAAGCTCTGGCGTTACGACGTTTATATCTGCGCCGCTGTTTATGCCTGCTTCCGAAAGGCTCTGCGCGAGGAACGCTCCGAGGATCTCTGTACCCTCCAGGCAGATGATTGTGTCTACATGGGTGGAGGTGTAGGTGGCAGCAAGCTCCTTGGCAGCCTCGTTAGCCATTTTCATACTTGTTTTGATTGAGGTCATCGCTACGTAGTAGTTAACGTGCGAGTGGTTGGTTGCATAGTGTCCCGGTATGATACCGATCGAAACCTTGCTGTTATTGCGACATTCGATTGTCTGCATACGATCTTCCAATTTGAAAGCCCCCTTGATCTGTATATTTTTGTATTGATAGTATACCACATTTGTTGCCTGTTTTCAAGTACCTGCAAAAATTTTCTCTTGTTTTGACAAATCAGATTTTGTCGGGGGATGCTTGTCGAGCAGCTGGGGGAAACCCTTTTGGAGAAGGGTTCTCCCCCAGACCCCTTTCCTAAACCTTTTATTGCTTTTTCGGCACAAGGTGTCTGC
>CADAEJ010000113.1 GCA_902786965.1 uncultured Ruminococcus sp.
AGATATGATTTTTGATATGGTTTCGCTGTCAAGTTTACCTGACTGAGAGAGCTTTTTCATTTGGATTGCCTGTGAGAGCGAGGGCGTTTTGTCCTCCAACTCTATTGCTTCAAACAAATCCTGTTGCTCATTTTCGGTTAGATAGGACAGCTCCACGCCTACAGAAAAGGCAATGCGTTGTTCATCGACCATTTTGAGAATATCGGGGATAAGCTTTGTCAGACGAATATAGCGACGAATCTGTGTTTTGCTCTCGTCAGATTGTTCGGCTATAATATCTGCTGTTTCCAACCTCCGACCAACTTGGTTGGAAGTTAAGTCGGATCGATAACCCTGTCTGCTCATAGCTTCAAGTTTCAACTTGTAAGCATAGGCTTTCTCGCTCGGAAGAATATGCTCCCTGTGTAGATTACTGTCTACCACCATAATCGCTGCTTCGTCACGGCTAACAGGACGAATAAAGGCAGGAACTTCTGTGAGCCCTGCCTTCTGCGCCGCACGGAAGCGGCGATGTCCGGATATGATTTCATACTCATCTGTGGTATCCTCCAACGGACGAACGATCAGCGGAGTCATAATGCCCTGCTGCTGTATGCTCTCGATGAGATTGTTCATTTCCTCGTTGTCGATCACCTGATAAGGGTGGTCTTGAAATTCGTGTAATTTGTTGATTGATATATTGGTCATCGTTCGTAACTCCTTTGTTTTGATTTTTGTTTCTGTTTTTTGTTTAAACCATAGGCTTCATTTCTTGCCTGCGTTTCTATACGGATGTTTTCTTTGATTTTCGGATTGTCCTCGATAATTGTTTTGGCGATCCGTTTGTTTTTTCGGAGCTGACGCAAGAGTGTGGTGCAATCATCACGGCTCTTTTTCAATTCCGATATTCTGCCCTCGTCGTTACAACGGCGCAGCTTGTTGTATATCTTTTGGCGAAGCTCGGTGACTTCCTTGATTTCCTGCTCGGAGTGATTGATATAATCCCGAACGTCATCAAGCGTATTGAGCTTTTGATTAGACACCAGCGTTACCTGTCGTGAAAACCTGTCTAAATGCCGCCACGCTTCACGCATTTCGGGCGATAAAGGTCTGCGCTGTTTCCACTTCGGGAGTTTGCCCAACAGGTAGCAGTAATGCAAATAAGTGGCGTATAAACCGCCAAAGCACTTGAGCAATTTAAAACTGTCACGGTACTTTACTCTATTCGGATGATAATCTCTCATTTTTACTCTGTCGTAATGGTACTCGTCAAAATGTCTGTAGCCGTACTGCTGATAATGAATTTTGATTCTTTTTAGAATAGCGTCGTTGGTATATTCATCACCCAAGCGGTACATTCTCACAGCCCTGTCGCTGTTTACTGAGCGAATCGTCCAGTATCTACGTCGGGGATTTGTGTTGACGATATAGCCCTGACTTTTCATCACTCGATCAAAACTTGATATGCTGTATGAATGATTTATACTAAAGTCAATCGCCTCTCTCATAAGATTAAAAGCTGTTGGCTCGCCGTTCTTTTCGGCAAAGTAAATGCTTCGGGGCGTTTTGCCTTTCGGATTTTTGATTACCGTTAAATTGTGTTCGGCGCTGATTTCGTCGGATAGTCCTCTGAATTTCCAATATGCTCCTTCGTTGCAGTTGAATTTCTTGCCTGTCCACATATTGACGGCGTTTACGACAAAGTGGTTGTGCAGGGTAGCCGTATTCATATGCGTAGCGACCAACACCTGATGATCGCTGCCCCACATACGTCGAGCAAGCTCTACACCGAGTTGGTGGCAGAGTTCTGGTGTGACCTCGCCGGTCTTGAAGCTTTGATAAGCGTGATACGCAACGTTCCTTCCCGTTTTCCCGAAACGCTCCTGTACGGCGAGCATTTCTTCAAAAGCTGTATCGGCGTTGCAATTAACGCCCGTGACAAAGCAGGTTTCTTCATTAGCTGTCTTGTCGCTGTTTTCGGCATAGTGAAGAACAGCCTTCAAATCCGAAAAAACCGTTTTGTCGGGATTAGCGGCGTATTGAAGCACACGAGAAAGGCTGTCCTTAATCGCCCATATCTTTGTAGTTGCCATTCCTGTCCTCCTTTTCGTAATAAGCATCGAGCATCAGTTCTCTGATATTTATCAGATTAACCTCGATCTCACTTTTGGAGAACTTCGATAATTTGTTCAAGAGCCATTCCACAGCGTCATACGCCTTGCGGAGTGTGGTGCTCGGTGCGGCGCAAATCTTTTGATTTAGTCCTGCTTTTCGTAAAAAAGCCGAGAGAGAAAGCCCTGCACGCTTGGCGGAGCGTTCCAGGGCTTTCTTCTCTTTATCCGTCACTCGGATATTGATATTTATATTTCGTTCTCGCATTTAATTATCCTTTCTGTATGGGGTTTACAGGGGCTTAGCCCCTTTCGGCGTTCCCGCCGTCGGTTTTGGCTTTACAAAACCTATGCTCGCTACAGTATAAGACACAACCACGGAGTGTGATTTTTACCATTCTGCTGTGCCTTATACTGCTGATTATAACACTGTCTTGATATGACGGCGTTTTGCCGTCATACTCAAATTCGTTCTAAAAAAAATGCTGTCATCGTGCCGTCAATCAAACAGTTTGAGATCATCCAGAATATCCTGTTCGGTTTCTTCTTGCTGTTCTGCGGTCAGTGCCGGAGCATTTGCTAAAGGTTGCGGAGCAAAGTTAGCTTCTGCGAAGCAAGCCCGCATTTCATCACGAATGATATTTCGTATATCTTCCTCGTGCTGTTCA
>CADAEJ010000114.1:0-2748 GCA_902786965.1 uncultured Ruminococcus sp.
GACACCTTGTGCCGAAAAAGCAATAAAAGGTTTAGGAAAGGGGTCTGGGGGACAACCCTTCTCCAAAAGGGTTTCCCCCAGCTGCTCGACAAGCATACCCCGATGAATTCTGATTTAGATTAGTCATAAAAACAAAGAACTATGTGCAGAACAAAAATAAACTTTAAAGGGGAAACAAAAATGATAACGATCGAAAACATCAGCAAATCCTACGGCTCGGGGGCGAGCGAGAACAAGGTACTCAAGGGCATCAGCGCACAGATAAACGACGGCGACTATGTTGTTATACTCGGTGCGTCGGGCTCGGGCAAATCGACTTTTCTTAATGTGGTATCGGGGCTTGAAAAGGCTGACGGCGGAAGCGTCAGGTATGACGGTGTGGACATAACAAAGCTGTCTGACAAGGAGCTGACGAAGTTCCGCAGGGATAACATCGGATTTATCTTTCAGCAGTACTATCTTCTGCCGAATATGACGGTCGAAAAGAACGTGAGGATGGGTGCTGATCTCTCGGGCAGCACTGATCACAGGGAGATAATCGAGGCGGTAGGTCTGGGTGACAAGCTGAAAAGCTATCCGAGCGAGCTTTCGGGCGGCGAACAGCAGAGAGTTTCTGTGGCGAGGGCTTTGGCGAAAAAGCCGAAGATACTGTTTCTTGACGAGCCGACAGGTGCGCTTGACGAGGACACGGGCAGGCAGGTGCTTGACTACATAGGCAGGCTGCACGAAAAGTACAAGTTCACAATTATAATGATAACGCACAACCAGAACATCGCGGAGATGGCAAGGACGGTCATCAGAATGAACAGCGGCAGGATCGCCCAGGTCTACGAAAACGCAAAGCAGAAAACTGCTTACGAGATAGGTTGGTGAGCGGATATGGTTACGATAAAGGACTCGCTGAAGCTTTTTGGTATCTCGATAATCATATGCTGTGCGGCGTTTGTATGCACGCTGTTTATAAATTACCGCATCGACCTTGTGAACGCAAGGGACACTATCAGCGGTGAACAGGCTGTAAAGATGTACGATGCGCAGCTTTCGACAAGCACAGTGGTATGCTGTGCGTGCGGCGGATGTCTTATACTGACGTCGGTTGTGATGCTGGTGACGTACATCAAGAACTTTGTAAACTCGCGCTCAAAGGAGCTTGGTATACTCAAGGCGCTGGGGTACTCGAATCTCAGCATCGCAAGGCACTTCTGGGTATTCGGCATGAGCGTTTTCGCAGGTGCGCTTATCGGGTGCACGGGCGGCGAGGCGTACATGGACAGGTTCTACGAGGTACAGAACAAGGACGGTTATTTCTCGTTTGAGAGAGAATTTCACATTGGTGTGCCTGTGCTGATGATAGCGCTCTCGACTGCTGCGTTTATGCTTTTGTCGATATGGTTCGCTTACCGCAGGGTGAAAAAGCCTGTGATGAAGCTGCTGCGCGAGGACGCGGGCGCAAAGGTGAGAAAGAGCAAAAAGGACAAGGCTCCCCTGCCGTTTCTCAAGGAGCTGCGGCGCGACACGGTAAAGGGCAGGTACTCGCTTATCTTCTTTGTGGCGTTTTCGTCATTCTGCTTTTCGGCAATGGTGCAGATGTCGATGTCGATGAAAAAGCTGGCAAGCGTTTCTATGGGAGTAATAATACTCACTATCGGGCTGATACTTGCGTTTATGATGCTGCTTCTCGCGCTTGCGGCAGTTGTTAAGGGAAGCGCGAAAACTGCGGCGATGATGAAGATATTCGGCTATGACGATAAGGACACGAGCAAGGCTATTCTCGGCGGATACCGACCTATCGCGTGGATAGGGTTCGTGCTGGGCACGCTCTATCAGTTCGTACTGCTAAAGGTAATGGTCGATGTGGTATTCAAGGACATTGCGGATATTCCGAAATACGATTTTGATTTCAAGGCGCTTTGCATTACGCTGCCGCTGTTTATCGTTTCATACGAGGTGATAATGTTCATTTATTCAAACCGCGTGAAAAAACTCACGATAAAGAGCGTTATGCTTGAGGACTAAAATCAAAAAGAAAAGTCGCTGCGTGCGGCTTTTTTTCTTGCAATTTTCACAAAAGGGTGTATAATAAATCATAGCGTACTACTTTGGAGAGTGAAAAAATGGAAAGCAACGACTTTTATCAAAGCAATGAGCAGTACATTCAGGACACGTTTTTTGACGAGAATGGCAGACCGATAAGCCCTCGCAAGGCAAGGCATCTGCTCACGTGGTTTATGGCAGGGTGCTTTGTGTTATCTGCTGTGATGCTGATATTGCTGTTTTATATTCTGCACTCGCACGGGCAGAAATATGACAGGTGCAGTGTTGAGGTCGTGGGAGTTGTAGTCAACAACGTGCGAAACGGCAGCTCGGAAAACAGTGTGGTCTTCCCTGTTTTCAGATACGAATACAATGGCAGAACTTACACACAGCAGGCGCAAAGCGGTGACTACCCCGCGCAGTACAGCATCGGCGAGCACAGGACGATACATTTAAATCCGAATGACCCGAGCGAATACTATATCGACAAGGACGACAGCACCGCTGTGACGGCGCTTGTTCTGCTTTCGAGTGTTTTCGCGGCGCTGGGAGTGATGCTGGTCATTGTTATTGTAAAAAGCAAAAGGAACGAGCAGAACACGAGATAAATCAGAGTTTGTGGGTCTGAACGACCTATAAGGGCTTGCCAAAGACAAGACAGGTTTTTCGGTCCAGCCTTTTCTCGTAAAAAAGGCTGGCGGGTCAAGGGCAGAG
>CADAEJ010000114.1:2832-4664 GCA_902786965.1 uncultured Ruminococcus sp.
TTTTCCGCAATCCGCCTGCAAAAAGGCGGATTGAATAGCTCTTGTTTAGGGGGCTTTCCGGTCGCCCCCTATAACCCCTTCGGGCACACTCTCTGACATGGTTGTGCAAATATGGAGAGAATAATAATACTATAATGAAAGAGGGGCAGAAAATGGGTAATTATCGCGATCACGAGGACGAATTTGCTCGTGCTGATGCAAGAGAGCGTGAGCTGCAGCGGCAGATGAGCATGGAGGACGGAGTCAGCGCTCCGAATAATCAAAGCGGCTCAAATGCCGGCAATTACGGGTATGGCTCTGTGCAGCAGAACAATTCTTACGGCTATCAGCAGGGCGGGTACAACAATTTCGCTCAGCAGGGCGGGTACAACAATTTCGCACAGCAGGGCGGCTATGGGAACAGATATATGCAAAACCCCAACTATCCGCCGTTTTATAATTCAGATCACCCGCAGCAGGGTGTATACAACCGCGGCAATATGTATGCGGCAAGATCCGCGCCGCCGTCGCAGCAGGCTTCTTTGAAGGCGCTGACGATAATCTCGGTTGTGTTTATTCTGGTCGCGGTGCTGATGTTCGCGCTGATGATAATCATAACGACGAGTATGAAAAAGAAATACGCGCGATGCACGGCGGAGGTCGACGGTATCGTTATAGAGAACATTCTTGAAACGCACACCGACAATGACGGCACGAGCCGTTCGTACTACCCTGTTTTCAAGTACGAATACGAGGGCAGGACTTACACGGAGAGGAGCAACAGCGGACGCTACCCTGCAAAATATCAGGTCGGGGACAATGTGACTGTACACGTCAACCCGGACAAGCCAAGCGAGTTTTATGTGGACAAGGACGACTTTATCATTACGCTGGTATTTTCGATAATCGGCGGTGTGTTCCTGATACTTGGCATTGTATTTATCATTATCAGGACAAAAACGAAGCACAGGCAGCAGATGGCTCTGCAATAAGGACACAAGAGGGAGAATTCGATGGGACGATTCAACGATCACGGTGATGAGTTCGCACGCGCTGATGCGAGAGAGCGCGAGCTTGAAAGGCAGATGGGAATGTGCGACGGTGTGAGCAGCTCCGCGCAGTTCGGTCAGCAGGGGTACGGTCAGCAGGGGTATAACGCAAATCCAAACTACAATTACAACAGCAATTACGGATACGGGCAGGTGCCCCCGAGCATATGGGACGGCGCATCGCAAAGCAGGTTCATCGGAGTTGTCAGCGGCGGCAGACAAAAAGGAATGCCGCCTAATCCCCGTGCGGCAAAAGCCGCGATGACTGCGCTGGCTGTGCTGTTCTTTTTTACTGCGTTTATTATGCTGGGTGTGATGCTCATTACAGCCCACAATATGCGAAAGGACTACAGGGAGTGTACTGCGCAGGTCGAGGCAGAGGTCGTTCAGAATATCCGCAGGAGCCGCGGTGTCAACAGAGGATCGTCTGTATACCCTGTGTTCAGGTACGAGTACGGCGGAAAGGTCTACGAGCAGATCAGCAGAACGGGCAGCCGCGACACAAAATACGATGTGGGCGAAAAGGTGATGCTGAACGTTGACCCTGACTCGCCAAGCAGGTTCTATGTTGACAAGGAGGACACTTTTATTATTGTTATTATTTCATCAATTGCGGCGGTGTTTTTTGTCCTCGGGGTCGTGTTTGCTATTGGCAGCGCCAAAAAGAAAAAACAGATTCAAAGTATGCTGGAATGAGGGAAATCAGTATTTGCCGGGGAATGTTCGGTGAATAATCGGGCTGGAACTCTTTTGGAGAAGAGTTCCCCCCGTACCCCCCTCAGAAACCTTTTATTGCTTTTTCGC
>CADAEJ010000115.1 GCA_902786965.1 uncultured Ruminococcus sp.
TGAGAGACAATGGTACTGAGACTGGTTGGTGTGAGGTTCACTTCGATCCAGCTGTTGCAGATTCTGCTACATCTACAACTAACAGAGCATTCTGGTCTTCCAGCTCTGATGGCCTTATCACCGGTAGATATCCTAACCCTGTAAAGAAGGTTGGCGACGCTAAGAAGGATTCTGTTGTTAAGTAATAGTTTATTTAACTACTGATCAAACCAAACAATCAAAAGACGATCGCAATAGCGGTCGTCTTTTTTTGCGTTTTGTAGTATTTTTTTGTGTACTTTAACGTTTTCGCAGAAAATGGGTTGACAATTTCTGAAAACCTGCTATAATGTAAGTGGAATTATGGGAACGTGATCTATTGGGGACGCTTTATGCGTTAGATTTACGGAGGGAAATTATGAATAGTAAGAACAAAAAGGGTTTTACCCTTGTCGAGTTAGTGGTAGTTATTGCCATAATTGGCATTCTTGCTGCTATTCTCGTTCCGACGATGATGAGCTACATCAAAAAAGCTCGGCTGAAGGCTGCAAATGCAAACGCAAAGCTGATCTTCACCACGGCGAAAACCAAGGCGACAGAGTGTCTTGCGGAGGGTGATTCTATCCACGATATCACTGTGCAGGGCGACCCTGATACGCTCACCAAGGCTGCGGGAGACGATTACGAAAAGATCGTTTGTGAAGCTGTCGCACACGTTTTGAGTCAGAACGGCGGCGGAACGGGTATGCTTGCGCTGACTATCGACGAGGAAACGTACGTTGGCTATGCGCAGTGGGTAGCAGGCACCAGCACCAGCAAGGGCAATATTATCGGGCAGTATCCCGACCCGCCGAAAACTCACCAGCAGGCTGAAAGTATTACTTTCGGCACAAAGTTTAATCCTTAAAATGACACGAAAAGCTCGCAGATACGCGGGCTTTTTTTGTGTCCTATTTTATGTACGAGTATCGAACAAATGTTCTTGACAAATTCGCCGCGGTGGTGTATACTTATATCAGAGCAGGAAAGATGTGGACTTTTCGGCTTGGCTGCGTCCCCGTGCAGTCGTGACGGTTTTTGTTTTGAGTCAACAAGGAGGTCAGAATGGGCGCAAAAGAATTTTTTACGGCAATTGATATGCTGGATACATATAATGAAATTATGAGGGTAAGCGAGGGTGAGGCGAAAAAGTGCGAGGTGCGGCTTTCTACGCGCGAGCTTGGGCGGTACAGAAGCTACATTTACCGCGAAAAGCTGCTGCGCAGGGAGATAGAGGAGCTGACGCGCAGCCGTTTGCGTGCGGAGAAGATCATCAAGGAGCGCGGCGAACTTGCCGGCTCTGTGGTTGCGGGTGAGTACAGGCGAGGTCGGGCAAGGATGATAGATCTGTGGCTGGAGCTTTCACGGGTGCTGATGAAGCGGCGCGAGCTGGAGCGTTTATGCGAGAAGATCCCTGACAGGTTTATAAAAAAGGTCGTTGTGCATCGGTATTTTGAGGGGGAGAACTCGCGCTTGCACACCTGGGCGCAGACTGCTTGCGAGATGGGTCTGCCGATGACGGGCGTTCAGCTGCGCAAAACTGTGGTCAGGGCTTTGGAATTTGGCGAAATGTAGTTGAAATCCCTACAAATCTATGGTATAATAGGGTTATGACTTTTTGGAGGGATATTATGGTTTATGATAATGTGCTGAAATTCATCGGTCACACGCCGATGGTGAGGCTTAACAGAATGGTCGATGAGGACAGTGCGGAGATCTTTGTCAAGTTCGAGGGGCTGAATGTCGGCGGCTCGATAAAGACGAGGACTGCGTACAATATGATAAAGGACGCTGAAAGAAAGGGTCTTATCAACGAAAATACGGTCATTGTTGAACCGACTTCGGGCAACCAGGGCATCGGTCTGGCGCTTATCGGTGCGGTGCGCGGGTACAAGACGGTCATCATTATGCCTGACTCGGTGAGCGAGGAGAGGCGCAAGCTGGTGCGGCACTACGGCGCGACGGTCGAGCTTGTTCACGATGACGGAAACATCGGCAAGTGCATTGACGAATGCGTGAAGCTGGCTGAAAAGATGGCGGCGGAGGATCCGAATGTGTTCGTTCCGCAGCAGTTTTCAAATCCTGCAAATCCGCTGGCGCACAAGTATCACACGGGCGTTGAGATACTGGAGCAGACGGAGTGCCCTATTGACGGCTTTTGCTCGGGCATAGGCACGGGCGGCACGCTCAGCGGTATTGGTGAGGTGCTCAAGGCGCAGTATCCTGACATCGAGATATGGGCGGTGGAGCCCGAAAACGCGGCTATCCTTGCGGGCGGCACGGTCGGAACGCACTTGCAGATGGGCATTGGTGACGGGCTGATACCTGATAATCTCAACCAGCATATTTACAGCAATATTTACATCGTTTCGGACGATGAGGCGATCAACACGGCGAAGGATCTTGCGCGGCTGGAGGGCATTATGTGCGGAATCTCAAGCGGCACGAACGTTGCGGCGGCGAAGAAGCTCGCAAAGAAGCTTGGGAAAGGCAAGGTCGTGGTGACGGTTTTGCCTGACACGGCGGAGAGGTATTTCTCGACTCCGCTGTTTGAGAATGAATGAAAAAAGAGGCTGTTGCAAAACAGCCTCTTTGCGGTTATATAAAGATAAATCAGAATTTGCCGCCGCGGCGGCGCGCTTGTCCGTCGCATATCGGTTTGAGCAGGCAGCGGCTTTCGTGCCGCTCCGGGCTTTCACTTTGTGATAGCGGTACAAGGTACAAGAGTAGGGCTGTGTTGTGCAAACCGCAGTAAATCCGAATTGAGTTTCGCACTATGTAGTAGTGTATGCCCGAAGGGGTTATAGGGGGCGATCGGAAAGCCCCCTAAACAAGAGCCATTCAATCCGCCTTTTTGCAGGCGGATTGCGGGGAAATGGCGGGTGTATTCTCCGTAGGGGCACGCCCTCTCTTGCAGGGCGTCCCCTCTTTCAAACAGTCCACAGGACTGTTTGAAATTCACCCCTTGCCGA
>CADAEJ010000116.1 GCA_902786965.1 uncultured Ruminococcus sp.
TAAACGACCTTCACTTTGCATTAACTCTTTTCATATGAATTGTTCAAAAAACGACTTTACATAATTAAACCCCATAGCATCAGCTATGGGGCACTTATTGGTGGGAGAAGGTGGATTCGAACCACCGAAGCTGAAAGCAACAGATTTACAGTCTGCCCCCTTTGGCCGCTCGGGAATTCTCCCATATGTCCGCTCCTGCGGAGTTTAAAGCTGGTGGACGGACTTGAACCCCCGACCTGCTGATTACAAATCAGCTGCTCTACCAACTGAGCTACACCAGCCTATCCTGTCTGTGGTGACAAATGTTATTTTAACATATAAACACACTCTTGTCAACCGCTTATTTACAGGTTTTATTGTTTTTTTACACATTATCAAAAAAACATGATCGAGGCGACAGGACTTGAACCTGCGGCATCTTGGTCCCAAACCAAGCACTCTACCAAACTGAGTTACGCCTCGGCAGACATAAGAACCTGCTTTTACGCCGTTCACACTGTTTGATGTCATCAGACAGCTTATATATTATACATCACACAGCACCTTTTGTCAACAGTTTTTTTGCGATTTGTGAGTTTTTACAAAAAAGATTTGCCCTTTATTTGCTCTTTGAGCATTATTACCACACCGGGATCGGCTGTTTCTTTTACAGGTCCTGCCTTTTATCCGCCGCATATGCCTCCCATATCTGCAATATTAGCCAAAACTCGTGCGCACAGACGCTATTTTTGTGCATTTGTACAATTATATGTACTTATTTTACGAAAATCCTTGATTTTTTTGTCGAATTGTGTTACTATATATTGTGCATAAGTGCATATACTATATCAATATACAAAGGAGACGGTAATCATGGCAACAAAAGAGTGTCCGTATTGCCACAAGGAGATCGCCGATGAAGCGATACTCTGTAAATATTGTCACAACCTGCTCATAGGCAGCAATCAAGATATAGAAAGTGCTGCCATTGCGGGAAGAGAGAGAGCTAAGCACAGGAACGCAGTTAATGCCAGCAATGCAGTAGATCAGGCGCTGGGCAGGAAACCCGCTGCACCGAGAAGCAGTGATGAGGAGCTTACCAGAGAGTTCTCGACAGTCGATGCGGCTGAACTTGAAGAAAAAACGAGAGCGTTCACCGTTCCCAAGCAGCCCGCACCGCAGAGACCCGCTGCGCAGCCGAAACGCCCTGAGCCTCAGCCGGCAAGACAGCCCGGTCCGCAGCCTTCAAGGCAGCCTGCTGCTCAAAGCAACGACCGCTATTATGATGACGATGACCGTTATTACGATGACAACGACGGCTACTACGACGATACATATCCTCAGGACGAGCGCTATGAGGATAACAGGCGCAGCGCAGGCAGGAACTACGATGATGACGACCGTTACGATGACGACGGAAGGTATTATGAGGACGAGGACTATGAGGACAGCAGCGACAAGAAGAAAAAGATCTTCATAATCACCGCACTTATAACCGTCAGCGTTATCGCAGTCGTTGCACTTGCTATATTTGTAGGATATAAGCTCGTCGGCTTCGCTAAGAACGACAGCAGTTCCAATCCTGCGATCACAAGAAGCTCGTCTATAACGAGAGCAACAAAGTATCCCGATTCATCGAGCGATTCTTCAAGCGACAGCGAAAAGACTACGACCACGACAAAGAAATCCGAAACAGAACAGACGACCGATACAGAGACCGAAACGGAAACTCAGCCGACCGAGACCGAGACTCAGCCGACCGAGACAGAAACACAGTCCGAAACTCAGCCAACACAGAGCGAGACTCAGCAGAGCGAAACTCAGCCAACTCAGCAGAGCGAGACTCAGCCGACTCAGCAAAGTGAGACCCAGCCGACTCAGCAGAGCGAGACTCAGCCGACACAGACCCAGCCGAGCGGCACGGATCAGGCTCAGATACTTGCAAACGTTTCCGCTGCTCTGTCTTATCAGAACGCTTCGGGCATCAAGTCCTACGAGTACAGATCCGAGGACGCAGGCGCAGTTTATCTCTACGTTTTCACAAACGATGACCACGCTTACAGCGTCGCTTATTTCAAGGCTACGGGTCAGAGCACTATCGTTCAGGCTTGGTAAAATGTACATTCCAAAGAGAAGTTCGCAAGAGCTTCTCTTTTTTTGCGTATTGTGTGAAATATATGTTAAAACCTTTTTGCACCCCTTGAAAAAAGACGCAAAATGTTATATAATAGTTGAGGCAAAAATCAATATCAAATGTATTGGAGGAATTTAAAATGTTAGTATCAGCTAAGGAAATGCTCGACAAGGCAAGAGCAGGCAAGTATGCAGTAGGTCAGTTCAACATCAACAACCTTGAGTGGACAAAGGCTATTCTGCTTACAGCTCAGGAGAACAACTCACCTGTTATCCTCGGTGTTTCAGAGGGCGCAGGCAAGTATATGGGCGGTTTTGAGACCGTTTCCGCTATGGTCGCTGCTATGGACAAGTCGCTGGGCATCACTGTTCCCGTTGCGCTCCACCTCGACCACGGCACATATGAGGGCTGCTACAAGTGCATCAAGGCAGGCTTCACATCTATCATGTTCGACGGTTCACACTTCCCTATCGACGAGAACGTTGCAAAGACAACAGAGCTT
>CADAEJ010000117.1 GCA_902786965.1 uncultured Ruminococcus sp.
TTTGCAGCACATCACCGCGCGCATTACGTCTGAGGTTGAGAACGTCAACCGCGTGCTCTACGACCTCACGCCGAAGCCCTCGGGCACAATTGAGTGGGAATAATCCCCAAACCGTCAAAAAGCGCATAAACAAGCGGTTTTTGCCGTGCGGTTGCCCTCGTTGTCAACAGAATGGCAACATTATTTGAATTATTGTAAAAATATAGAGCTATCAGATTTTCTGTAAGTCTGATAGCTCTTATTATTTTGCCTTGCTTTTAATCTTTATTTAGTTTGTCTTTGAATGCTTCTGCCATAGCTTCATTCAATTCCTGTGAAGGAGCTTTCGCATAATTGACATTGGTGTACTTCGGATAGTTATAGCGCCACTTATCGTAATCGTCCTTGCTGATTTCGCCATTGCGGTATTTTTCACGTTCGGCACACCAAACGTGAAGCTCGTCTAAAAGATTTTGTGCTTCTCTGCTGTTGAACGGATCAACACGCATAATAATCTCGCCGTCTCTTTTCTCAATCGTCAGCCCGTAAATATCCTCTAAGGTAAATAAAGTGTGCATAAGACCTATATAGGAATCAATATCAGGTACGCTTAAAGCGTCAGGAGATATGCCGAATACCTCTGCAAGTTTATTTGTTAAATCAGCCTTCGGCGTTCTTGTACCTGATTCATATTGCGCCATACGAATATCTGCTGTTTTTTCAGGAAAGCCGACTACCGTTCCTAAATACTTCTGTGTCATTCCACGCAGATTGCGGAAGAATCTAATTCTTTCACCAATAGCCATCATAAATTGCCCCTTTTTTTATATTGATATAACCATAATAACATATATGTTTAGTATATGTCAAGATAACCAAAACAAAAAAGTTAAATATTTTCTTCAAATGCACTTGACATAAGCAAAAATGTTTAGTATAATGATATTAAACAAATAATGTTAAGTTGTTTGTTCGACCGTTGTACGCCACGGTAATGACGTATCCGCTCGGGCGAATCGGAATGCGGTCAGAAAGTATCCGACACTAAATAACAATAATATTATTTTTCAGAAAGGGGGAAGTTGAATGGACGGTACAAGCTTTATGAGTGTTGATGAGGTAGCTCAGACACTGGGGGTTTCTAAATCCTACGCCTATAAAATCGTACATCAGCTTAACGCTGAACTTAAGGCAGAAGGCTATTTAACGATTTCGGGGCGAGTAAATAAACAGTATTTTATTGAGCGCACCTGTTACGGTGTGACAAAGAAAGAGAGGTAACTATGTCAGTATATAAAGAAGAAAAGACAAACACTTGGCGAGTTATATATCGCTACACCGACTGGAACGGAGAACGTAAACAGTCACAAAAACGGGGCTTTAAAACCAAACGAGAAGCGCAGGCTTGGGAGCGTGAACAGCTCAATAAGCTCGGCGGCGACTTAGATATGACGTTTAAAAGCTTTGTTGAACACTACACCGAAGATATGAAGTCAAGGATCAAGGAAAACACTTGGTCAACCAAAGAGCATATTATCGAAAAAAAGCTGCTCCCTTATTTCGGAAAGCTGAAAATGTGTAATATTACGCCACAGCAGATTATCACCTGGCAAAACACATTGATCAACCACAGGGACGATAACGGTAAACCGTATTCTCCGGTATATTTGAAAACTATCCAGAACCAGCTTTCGAAATGCTGTTTTGGACAAAGGCGGAATATCTCAAATTTGCCGAAGCAATGATGGATAAAAACGTTTCATATTATGCCTTTGAAATGCTCTATTGGTGCGGATTGCGATTAGGAGAATTGTTAGCACTAACATCTGCTGATTTCGATTTTGAAAAGCGGACGGTAAGAATCAACAAATCCTATCAGCGTATAAACGGCGAGGACGTTATCACCGATCCGAAAACGACTAAGAGTATTCGCACAGTAACAATGCCGGATTTTCTCGCCGAAGAAATGCAGGACTACATCAAATCCATTTACGGCGTACAGCCCGATGACAGAATATTTTTGATTACAAAAAGCTATTTGCATCGGGAGATGAAGCGTGGAAGTAATGAAGCAGGCGTAAAACGCATACGCATACACGATTTGCGCCACAGCCACGTTTCGTTGTTAATCGAAATGGGCTTTTCGGTGGTAGCTATCGCAAACCGTGTAGGACACGAGAGTATAGACATCACTTACCGCTATGCTCATATGCTTCCTACGGCGCAGAATGAAATGGCTGCAAAACTGAATGTGGAAAGGGGAATAGAGGATGTCAGCTAAAAACAGAGACAGAAAAAACCGCTGGCGTTGCAAGACGGTAGGTTTTAATGTATCGCCCGAAGAAAACGATCAAATCAATTTTGCTGTTAAGCTTTCCGGTCACACCAAACAGGATTTTTTAATCAGCAGGGTACTAAACAGAGATATTATCGTGCAAGGCAATCCGAGAGTGTATAAGGCTTTGAAAAATCAGCTCGCCTTAGTTTTGGATGAACTGAAACGCATAGAAGCAGGAGCAGGCGTTGATGACGAGCTGCTCGACAATATCAAATTAATCACCGTTACATTAAACGGAATGAAGGAGGAATGCGAATGGACGCCATAAATGAAATGACTGCCCTTAATGCTTCTGTTGGCGCAGAAGCAGGACAGCCATTCACAAAATCTAACACCACTATTATAAACGATAACGATTCAGATTTCAATAGGTTTGATGAAATTAACATAAACGATAACGATTCAGATTTCAATAGTTTTGATGAAATTAACGACCTCTGTGATATTGATGAATCGTATTTACACACGGTCTCGATGACGGAGCTGTTTGACAGCGCCTATCAGAGTAAGCCGCCGATCATCGACGGCTTGCTATACCGGGGAACATATCTTTTCGCCGGCTCTCCGAAGATCGGCAAGAGTTTTCTGATGGCACAGCTTGCCTATCACGTCAGCACAGGCACAAACCTGTGGGGCTTTGATGTGCGGCAGGGTAAGGTGCTGTACCTTGCTCTGGAGGACAACTATCCGAGATTGCAGAAACGACTGTACCGTATGTTCGGAACAGCCGAAAATGAAAACCTGTTCTTTTCGGTATCAGCTCATCAGCTCGACAATGGTTTGGACGAACAGCTCGACGGCTTCTTACAGAAACACCCTGACACTTCTCTGGTGATTATCGACACCTTACAAAAGGTCAGGGAGGTCGGCGGCGAGAATTACAGTTACGCCAACGACTATCAGATCATCACGAAGCTAAAGAGTTTCACGGACAGCCATAACATTTGTATGTTGGTTGTCCATCATACACGCAAGCAAACAGCTGACGATAAGTTTGATATGATTTCCGGCACCAATGGCTTGCTCGGCGCTGCGGACGGTGCGTTTATACTCTCCAAAGATAAGCGCACGAGCAATAACGCCACGCTTGAGGTATCGGGCAGAGATCAGCAAGACCAGAGAGTGTACTTGAAGAAGAACACGGAAACGCTGGTGTGGGAGCTTGACAAAATCGAAACAGAGCTTTGGAAAGCCCCGCCGGAGCTGTTGCTCGACTGGATCGCCGAAAGGGTGACTGCCGACAATCCGCAATGGTGCGGAACGCCGACGGAGTTGTGCGAGTATCTCGCCGTTGATATCAAACCGAACGCTATCACACAGAAGCTGAATGTCAACGTCAACCGTCTGATGGACGATCACAAGATCGCCTACCACTACAAGCGCACACACGAAGGGCGCAGAATCACGCTGACCTATGAGGGCGGCGTGTCAAAGCGTGACAGCTGTGACAGCGATTGTGGGGTGTGTGAAACACCGACACAGCTGACACAGATTGACACGCACTAAAGTTTAGGCGGGGTGCAGGGAGCCCTTTTCAAAGGGCTGCCCTTGCCTCCCAGCGGGCGCAAAACCTGCTCGCAGGTCGCATTTTTGATAGCCCTGCTGTCAAAAGTGCTTTTGCGTTACTCTTGACAAGAGTAACAGAACCTGAGTAAGCAACTCAGTAAAAAGATAGCTGAAAATAATTACAGATTTGAGGTAGATAAATGAAGAGAACGATCAGCGCAATGGTAGGTAAAGGCTCCGCCACACACAACAGCCGAACGTTTACGGCTGAGAATGTTGACAGCGAACGTACCCACTTGAATATAGATTACTGTAATGAGCCAATCAAGAAAGTGTATCACGAACTGTTTGACGAAGCTCTGAAACAGTACAACGCTAAACAGAAACGCAAGGACAGAAAGATAGCCGATTACTATAAGCATATCGAGTCCGGAAAGCAGGAAAAGCTGTTCCACGAGATTATCTTCCAAATCGGCAACAAGGACGATATGTCAGCGACAGGAGAGCACGCCGAGCTTGCGAGGACAGTCCTCGACGAATACTATCGGGGCTTCCAAGAGCGAAATCCCTACCTGAGAGTGTTCTCGGCGCACCTTCATATGGACGAAGCAACGCCGCATATCCATATCGACTTTGTGCCGTTCACCACCGGGAGCAATCGAGGTTTGGAAACACGAGTTTCGCTGAAACAGGCTATGCTCAATATGGGCTTCAAAGGCGAGGGCAGAAGCGATAACGAGTTGAATCGCTGGATACTTTCCGAAAAGAAAGTCCTCGCTCAGATTATGGAGCGGCACGGTATCGAGTGGGAGCAGAAGGGCACTCACGAGCAGCACCTGTCCGTCCTTGATTACAAAAAGCAAGAGCGAGCCAAAGAGGTTGCCGAGCTTGACAGGGAGATTGAGGAAAAACAATTAGAGGTCAAAGGTCTGAAAGCGACGGCTGAAAAAATCAAGGAAGCAACGGATTCACTCGACAGCATAGAACATCAACTTGACAACAATCCTGAGCTTCAACTCCCGGAACCGCAGGGCTTGATGTCGGCAAAGAGCTATAAGAAAAAGTTTGTAGATCCGTTGATCCAGCGGCTGAAAAATCTTGTTCGATCTGCGGTAGCAAAAAGCTATTTGGGTTGGGAAAACTATCACCGTATAAACAATCTGAACGGCAGATTATACAGCGAAAACAAAAGTTTGAAACACGAGAATTCAAGGCTGAGGGAATTGAATAATCAACTCCGTGAACAAAACAAAGCCTATCGCCTGTTGGAAAAGGTTTTCGGAAAGCACAAGCTCAATGAGATTATCGAGCAGGCGAGAGGATTCAAAAAGTCAAAACAGCGTGACGCACGCTAATATATTATGAAAGGTTGATGAACAATGGAAAAGAGAATTTACGACAAGAAAACAGGTATTC
>CADAEJ010000118.1 GCA_902786965.1 uncultured Ruminococcus sp.
GGCAACGCCTGCATCAAAGCACTCTATGCGAAGTAGACCACCAAGGCGGGACAGGGCGCTATCATCTTTGCCGGGCTTGTATCGGAAATCACCCTGATCTTCACGCAAAGCAAGCACCTTATCTTCCGAGCTTTCTGTGGGACTATCATTTTGATAGGTAATTATAAGTTTTTGCTATTCTCCTGTAAAACTCACACATTTTAGACTCTGATAAAAGTGCCCTCCGCCGATGTGACGAAGGGCTGTCAAGTAATTACTTGCCGCTTGTCCTGTCAGTATCTGCGCCAACGAATCAAGAAAATTTTTCATCTGCGTTTATTTGTAAAGATGTTGTCAGGATGTGTGTGTTATTATATAATCACAGAAAGGGAACACCCCGAAAACAACAAATAACATTGAAAAAGAAAAGGAGAAATCAAAATGACAAACACTATCAATTTCAACATCCGCAGATGCATCTTCACAATAATCTCAACAATGGCAATATTCGTAGGTATCTGCTATGCGAAATGCAGTATCGCCGATAAGGAATTCCTGTTCGACCCGTATTTCTTTGTAGTACTTCCTGTCCTCTGCGGCTTTGCAAGAGAGATCGGCTTTGCAAGAAAAAAGAAGCAGACTCTGAATTAAAACACAGCCAGCAAAAAAAGGAGTTGCCGCACACCGCAGCAGCTCCTTGCTTTTGTTTTCAATCGGCAGGATATGGTATCCTCAAGTCCTCTGAAAAGCCTGAAAGCATTTTGCTCTCAGGCTTATTTGCTGCAAACACTTGATTAAAGCAACGTATTGTGATACAATACGATAAAGATTAGTCGTTGGTGGTGATAAAATGGACAAAACTATTGGCAGGCTGCTCGGCAGCACGATGCACGGCATTTCAGAATACATAGACAGCTATATCCATAATGATATCGGGTTGTTTATCCCATCGGACAGCATCGGTGGAAGTTCACTCATAACTGTGTCCTGCCGACCCTCGTATATGGTGCTTGTCAGCTTTGACGGCGGCGGAAGCGATGTTTTCCATTACAAAGCCTGCGTCAACTCTCCCTCTCATTGCAGCGGTGACCTTGGCTCACAGCATTACTACTGCATAATGATAGCTGCTGATTACTTTGAAAAGCGATATCTGATGTATGAAGAAAAACTGCCTGTATTTGATAACAAGACCTTTGAGATATGCAGCGACATTTTAAAGGCGCTTAATACCTTTGCGTTTGAATCGAGCAAGTCGATGATGAATTCAGACATTACGCTTGCTGCACAAACCGAGATAATCACCCACTGGATAATACGCAGCATAATTGGCGAAACGCTTGATATGCGGGCGATTTCCGATGACTATTCGGTGGCAAGGGCGCAGCACTATATTGAGCTGCATTTTGCCGAGAACATCACAGTTTCTGCGCTGGCAAAGCTGGGCTGCATTTCGGAATCGACATTCAACCGAAGGTTCAAAAAGGAAACGGGCAGGACACCTATTGAGTATCTGATAGATATTCGCATTGCTCAGGCAAAGAAGCTGCTGCGGCGCAAAAATCTTTCTGTCACCGAGGTGGCGATGCGGTGCGGATTCGGGACGGGTGCGCATTTTACTGCCTGCTTTGCGCAGAAAACAGGCGATACTCCAAGCGAATACAGAAGCAAGTTCCAATGACGGAATAATATAAAATGTTGAAAGTATATTTATAGACTCCTCCTTTCTTTTATGGTATAATTGTTTCATACAAAAAAGAAAGGATGATAAAAATGACTCCACAGGAGATATTTGAACTTATCGGCAAGCAGCCTATGTTCCACCTTGCGACAATGGACGGCGACCAGCCGCGCGTAAGAGGTATGATGCTGTTTCGTGCAGACGAGCGTGGAATCGTGTTCCACACGGCATCAACAAAAGACGTTTACAAGCAGATAAAAGCAAACCCCAAGGCAGAGATGTGTTTTGCATGCGGTCAGGTACAGGTCAGGGTAACGGGCGTACTTGAGGAGAACGACGATCCCGAACTGAGGGCGGAGATATTTGCGCACCCGTCGAGAAAGTTTCTGCAGGCGTGGAAAGAAAAAGGCATTGACGGACTTATGCGGGTGTTTGTGCTGAAAGACTGTAGCGCTGTCACATGGACAATGGCAACAAATTTTGACCCGAAAGAGCCTATCAAGCTCTGCTGAAAAGAGCATAGATAAAGTTAAAGCCTGAAAGCGTATTGCTCTCAGGCTTTTGATGTTTTATTCTTTCACGGCTGCTATCATAAATCTGTGGATACTTCCGCTGACACAGCCGTCCTTTTCGACCATTTCCTGTGCAGCGCAAAGCCCTTCAAAATTGTTCTCAACTGAAAAATCGGGGAATTCCCACGGTATCACACGGGCAAACCTTGCGGCCTTTAATTCGTTTCATCATCTTGTTTTCCTCCCTGTATCTTTTTCTCGATTTGTACAGCCAAAGCTGTTCCCGTTTGCATTTGTAGTTTTATCCGACCATTACCTCGCCCGAGGTCTCACCCTTGAACTCGCCGCCGTCAAGCACATTGACTGCGACCGAGCTGATATCATCAGCAGTAACGCTGTCGGA
>CADAEJ010000119.1 GCA_902786965.1 uncultured Ruminococcus sp.
CTCGGAGAGCGCAAAACCTGCTCGCAGGTTGCATTTTTGATAGCCCTGCTGTCAAAAGTGCTTTTGCGTTACTCTTGGCAAGAGTAACAGAACCTGAGTTAGAGATAATTCAGTGAGATAACCATATTAATATACAGATTTGAGGTAGATAAATGAAGAGAACGATCAGCGCAATGGTGGGTAAAGGCTCCGTCACACACAACAGCCGCACTTTCACAGCGGAGAATGTGGACAGCGAGCGTACCCATTTGAATATAGATTACTGCAACGAGCCAATCAAGAAAGTGTATCACGAAATGTTTGATGAAGCTCTGAAACAGTACAACGATAAACAGAAACGCAAGGACAGAAAGATAGCCGATTACTATAAGCATATTGAGTCCGGAAAGCAGGAAAAGCTGTTCCACGAGATCATTTTCCAAATCGGCAACAAGGAAGATATGTCAGCGACAGGAGAACACGCCAAGCTTGCGAGGACAATCCTCGACGAATACTATCAAGGCTTCCAAGAACGCAATCCCTACCTGAGAGTGTTCTCAGCTCACCTTCATATGGACGAAGCAACGCCGCATATTCACATCGACTTTGTCCCGTTTACAACGGGGAGCAAGCGAGGTTTGGAAACAAGAGTTTCGCTGAAACAGGCTATGCTCAATATGGGATTCAGAGGCGAGGGAAAGAGCGACAACGAACTGAATCGCTGGATACTTTCCGAAAAGAAAGTCCTCGCTCAGATTATGGAGCGGTACGGCATTGAATGGGAGCAGAAGGGCACTCACGAGCAACACCTGTCCGTCCTTGATTACAAAAAGCAGGAGCGAGCCAAAGAGGTTGCCGAGCTTGACAGGGAAATCGAGGAAAAACAGCTTGAGGTCAAGGGGCTGAAAGCGACGGTTGAGAAAATCGAGGAAGCGCAGGAGCTTCTCGGCGACGTCGAAAAACAGCTTGACGAAGATCCACAGCTGCAACTCCCTGAGCCGCAGGGCTTGATGTCGGCAAAGAGTTACAAGAAAAAGTTTGTAGAACCGTTAATCCGGCGACTGAAAAACCTTGTCAGAACAGTCCTCGCCAGAAGCTATCAGGGTTGGGAGAATTACCACCGTATCAATAATCTGAACGGCAGATTGCACCGTGAGAACGATTATCTGAAATTTGAAAACTCCAAACTCAAAGAGGTCAACGGTATGCTCCGTGAGCAGAACAAAGCCTATCGCTTGTTGGAGAAGGTCTTCGGAAAGCGCAAACTCGATGAAATTATCGAGCAGGCGAGAGGTTTCAAAAAGTCAAAACAGCGTGATGCACGCTAATATATTATTATGAAAGGTTGATGAACAATGGAAAAGAGAATTTACGACAAGAAAACAGGTATTCACTACGAGCTGCAAGGCGATTATTATCTGCCCTGCCTGACGCTCCCTGAACAGCCAGAGGTTGAAATCGGTATATGGGGCAAACGGCATTTGCGGTACATCAAGCACCAACACAAAATCCGCTATACCAATCTGCTGACAAGCTGCAAGCTCACCGCCTACCTCGCTGACATTGACAAACAGGCAGAGGAGATGTTCTTTCGGTTGGTAAACCAACTTTCCGAAAAGGAAGGTGTAACCGAACAGCTCAAAGCAGAAAATCAAATGCTGTGGGTACGGCAAATGAACAATATCCGTAACCGTGCAACGGAGATTGTTAATGCAGAGTTGATTTATACCTAAAGACAATGCCGCCAAGTGGGATCATCTCCTGTTTGGCGGCTCTGTTTTTTTACCAATAACCACTTATCTTCAATAATCGACCACTTATTGAAAAACGGTGGATTCGATTCCTTACGTGTGATATACTTTAGTCAGAAAAGGAGGAAACCACAATGCAGGTAGAAATCAAAATCGACGACAGCTGTATTGAGCCGAGAGTGATTATCATTACCGATAAGGTAAATAATGAAATCAACGACATACTCAATACGCTTTCATCTAAAACGCCTGAGGTTATCACGGGCTTTTACAATGATTTGGCGGAAATCTTATCACCTGAGGACATTATCCGTATCTACGCGGCGGGCGGCAAGACCTTTGCCTCGGCCAGCAAAAAAGAATATATCCTCAGACAAAGATTATACGAGCTTGAAGAAAAACTGACCAAGCACAGCTTTGTGCGTATTTCCAACTCGGAGATCATCAATCTGAAAAAGGTACGCAACTTCGATTTGAGTTTATCGGGTACGATTTGCGTTACGCTATCCGACGGTACGGCAACATATGTTTCAAGACGCTATGTATCAAAAATCAAACAAGTTTTAGGTTTATAGGAGGTAAACTATGAAAAAGAAAGTAATTTTGCGCAGCCTGATTGGTGCGCCCATCGGTTTAAGTATCAGCTTTATCATCACACTTATCATTTCGGTTATCATTAACAAGGGAGAGTATTATCCCGTTATGCCGAAGCTGACT
>CADAEJ010000120.1 GCA_902786965.1 uncultured Ruminococcus sp.
GTGTCCCCAAATGGCGAAAAAGCAATAAAAGGTTTCTGAGGGGGGGTACGGGGGGAACTCTTCTCCAAAAGAGTTCCAGCCCGATTATACACCGAACATTCCCCGGCAAATACTGATTTGGGGTGTGGGGTGCAAAATCGGGAATATACATTAAAAATTAGTTTAGCTATCATAAAACTATCACATTAAATGGTATAATAGAGTTAAGACTTGAAAATGCGGTGCGAGGGGGTCATATTATGAACGATTTCAACAATGGCTTTAATGAACGCGACAGGTACAGCGGTTATGACAGCCGCAGCTACGGCAGCTTTCACGATAACAGCGGATACACGAATTTCAATCAGGCGGGCAGTGCGAATGAGTTTTACTACTCGCCGAAGAAACCGAAGGCATCAAAGGGCAAGAAGATACTGACGACGGTCGTTGCGATACTCAGCGTTATTGCTATCGGCACGACATCGGTGGTAGGGTACACGCTTATCACGGGGAACAACCCTGTTTCAAAATCAAACAGCGTATCGGCGAACAGTTCGTCAAAGGATGACGGCAAGTCATCGAACTCGAGCGCTGACGACAGCTCTTCCGACATTGACAGGAGCAATCTGCCGACTATTGCGCAGCTTTCGACTCCAAAGGACGCGATGCCGATACCTGACATTGTGACGAAGGTGTCGCCGTCGGTGGTGGGCATATCCTCGATACTTTCAAACGGCACGGCGACGGGCACGGGAATTGTTATGAGCGAGGACGGATACATCATCACCAACGCGCACGTTATTGAGGGTGCCAAGTCGGTATCGGTGCTTTTGCCAAAGAGCTATGCGAGCGACAGCAACGCAAAGGAAGAGGATCTGACATTAAAGGCGACTGTTGTGGGAAAGGACACGCAGACGGACATTGCGGTGCTGAAGATAACGGCGAAAAGCAAGCTGACGGCGTGCGAATTCGGCAAATCGTCGGAGATAAGGGTCGGCGAGGTGAGCATTGTTATAGGCAATCCGCTGGGCTTCTCGCTGGCGAACTCGGTAACGTCGGGTATCATTTCGGCGAAGGACAGAGTTTTGCAGATACAGGACAGGACGATGACGCTTATACAGACGGACGCTTCGATAAACAACGGTAACTCGGGCGGCCCGCTGATAAACGCTTACGGACAGGTCATCGGAATCACTTCGGCGAAGGTATCAAACACATACGGCGAGGGACTCGGATTTGCGATACCGATTGACGAGGCTATGCCGATAATACAGAGTCTGATGAAGGACGGATTCGTTAAAAGGCCGAGCCTGGGCGTTGCGGGAAGAAATGTTTCGGCGACATATGCTGAATACTACAACATTCCGCGCGGATACCAGGTAGTGACAGTAACAAAGGGAAGCGGCGCTGAAAAGGGCGGTGTCAAGGCGGGTGACATCATCATCGGCATAAATGACACCTCGATCACCTCGATAAGCGAGCTGAATGCGGTCAAGAACAAGTGCAAGATAGGCGACACGGTGAAGCTGACGGTGTACAGGGACGGCAAGATGGTCGATCTTAAAGTGCAGCTCGATGAGTCAAAGAGTACCGATGACAACTCCAGCAGCAAGGCGCAGAAAAGCTATGACGAGCTTTACAGGGAATACCTCGAACAGTTCGGATACTGATATTTATACTATTTATAAAGGAGAACGCAATTGTCGTTCTCCTTTTTTGTTGAAAGACAAATCCGAGTGTGTGGGTCTGAACGACCTATAAGGGCTTGCCAAAGACAAGACAGGTTTTTCGGTCCAGCCTTTTCTCGTAAAAAAGGCTGGCGGGTCAAGGGCAGAGCCTGAATTTCAAACAGTCCTGTGGACTGTTTGAAAGAGGGGACGCCCTGCAAGAGAGGGCGTGCCCCTACGGAGAATACACCCACCATTTTTCCGCAATCCGCCTGCAAAAAGGCGGATTGAATGGCTTTGTTTAGGGGGCTTTCCGATCGCCCCCTAAAACCCCTTCGGGCACACTCTCTGACATAGTGCACAAAGTCTGATTTGGTGTTGGCGCACATATGCGGGGGGATGGCATATAATAAAGTATCGGGGGGAGGATTCCCTCGGAAAATACTGCGGGGAGGGGAATTGGTCATGATGAATAAGATACTGATCTCTATGACATCTATAACTTATGCGATGAAAGCCAAGAAGCTGCTCAACGGGCTGGGCTTTTACTGCGAGATCGAAAAGACGCCGAAAAATGCAGGCTCGGGCTGCGGATACTCGATACGCGTGAAAAATCCTCCGGGCGTTATTACGGCGAAGCTGGACGAATACAAGATACCTTACAAAGAGGTCTTAACAAGCGGATAGGAGTGCTTTATGATATATTTTGACAACGCGGCTACGAGCTTTCCCAAGCCTGATGCGGTGGCGCGGGCGGTATCGTTGGCGGTGGCGAGGTACGGAGGAAATCCCGGTCGCAGCGGACACAGGCTTTCGCAGGAGGCGGCGCGGAAGGTTTTTGAGGTGAGGTCGGCGGCGGCGGAGATGTTCGGCTCGGAGGTGGAAAACGCGGCATTCACGCAGAACTGCACTTACGCGCTGAACATGGCTATCAAGGGCATGGCGCAGTTCGGGGGACACATTGTTATCTCGGACATGGAGCACAACGCGGTGCTTCGGCCTGTGTACGCGCTTTGGAAGACACGCGGGGTCGAGTTCACGGTGGCGGCGACGGGTGAAGATGACGAGCAGACGGTGGAGAATTTCAAAAAGGCGATGAGGGAGGACACGCGGGCGGTGGTCTGCACGCTGGCATCGAACGTTACGGGGCGGATAATGCCGTATCGGGAGATCGCGCGGGAGTGCAGGCGGCGCGGCATCTGCTTTATCGGGGACGGGGCGCAGGCGTGCGGCGCTTTGGAGGTAAATCTTGATGACGGATTTGACTTTTTGTGCATGGCAGGTCACAAGTCGCTGTACGGGCCGACGGGGACGGGGCTGCTTATTTCAAGCGGCAGGTACGCGCTTTCGACGATAATCGAGGGCGGAACGGGTGCGACCTCGGCGCAGGCGGAGCAGACGGACTTTATGCCCGAGAAGATGGAAAGCGGCACGCTGAACACGGTCGGGATAATCGGCTTGGGCGAGGGGCTGAAATTCGTGCGCAGGAAAGGCGAGGCGGCGATATATGCTCACGAGAAGCGGCTGTGCGAGCAGTTTGAACAGCTTATCGCGCAGGACAAGAGGGTGAAGATCTACGGGCAGGGGCAGCGGCGCGTGCCTGTGGTGGCGTTCAACATCGGGCAGATGCACTCGGAGGAGGCGGCGCAGGAGCTTTCGCGAAAGGGGTTTGCGCTGCGCGGCGGTTTGCAGTGCGCGGGGCTTGCACACAGGACGCTCGGGACGCTTGAACAGGGTGTGGTTAGGTTCTCGCCGTCGGTGTTCAATGACGCAAGGCAGGTGGCGGCACTTGCGAGGGCGGTTTTTAGTACAAAGTGACAAAAGCGGTCTGCTTACGGGCGGACTGCTTTTTGATCTATGGGAGAGATCGCGCAGAAACGGCGGAAAATGTTATCAAACAAAGGCGAGATGTTGGTTTTGAGATGGATAAACCGTGTACAGATTTTGTACAAAATGCCCTGATAGGTTAGATAATTAAAATAATTTCCGCCAAATTCAACAAATTTGGTAAAACCTATTGACAAATTGAACGTTATGTTGTATACTAACAAAGGTTTCAGGGGGAAATCAAACGAAATGTGGCTTACAGGCACATTTCCAGTTGAGTTTCCGTTGATAAAAAAGCCAATTAGTTTAAAATGTTAAACAATTTGGGTAAATTATACTACGGAAAGCCTTGGATTTGTCAAAATGCACAAAGTTGAAAAAGTTTCAGAAAAACTATTGACAAATCGGATATTTTGAGTATAATGATAATCAAGATAAGCGAAAGCCTATCGGACAACCAAAGGTAAGTTCATTGCATATTGGGGTGCAATGCTTATAATATTAAATTTTATTATGGAGGGATTTTCTATGAGAAAGTCAAACAAGAAGGGCTTCACACTCGTTGAGCTCGTAGTAGTTATCGCAATCATCGGTATCCTCGCAGCTATCCTGGTACCAACAATGATGAACTATGTTAAGAAGGCAAGACTTAAGACCGCTAACGCTAACGCTAAGCTGATCTTCACAACTTGCAACAACCAGGC
>CADAEJ010000121.1 GCA_902786965.1 uncultured Ruminococcus sp.
CCGAAAAACATTGGCAGCAAAAGTGCAAAGCCCACACCGAACACTATCTCTCTTATCATTGAAAGCGCTGTGGATTCCACAGCCTTGCCCATTGCTTGAAGGAAGATAAAGCAAGCCTTGTTCACGCAGGCAAATATCATCATACACAGATAGATGCGAAATGCGTGTACCGCAAAGTCGGTGTAATAACTGCTCTCGTTCGCCGCACCGAATATGCCGATAAGCTGACGTGGGAACAACTCCACAAATATCAGGGCGACTGCACCAACAGCTGCTTGCGCTGCCAGGAGCTTTGTGAACAGCTCACGCACACGGCTTTTCAGCCCTGCTCCCATATTGAAGCCGACGATCGGGATACAGCCTGCCGCCATACCGACCACGATCGAAATAACGATCTGAAAGAATTTCATCACGATGCCGACCACCGCCATAGGTATCTGTGCATACTGTTCCTGCCCGAAAACAGCGTCCATTGTGCCGTATTTGCGTATCATGTTATTGATAGCTGCCATTGCTGCCACAAGGGATATCTGCGAGAGAAAGCTTGTAAGTCCAAGCATCAGCGTTTTACGGATAATACTACGTTTAAGCTTGAAGTCAGCCTTTGCAGGCTTGACGGACTTCATATTGCAAAGATACCATACCGCAAGCAGCGCTGTCACGATCTGTCCGATAACGGTAGCGACTGCGGCACCCATCATGCCCCACCTGAAAACAAAAATGAATATCGGATCGAGTATCATGTTCAGCACCGCACCTGCAAGCGTGGAGATCATAGCAAATCCGGGGCTGCCGTCCGCACGGATAATTGGGTTCATCGCCTGCCCGAACATATAAAACGGGATACCCAGCGAAATATAGAAGAAGTATTCCTTTGAGTGACGCAGTGTTTCTTCATTGACCGTTCCGCCGAACATTGCAATAATGCCGTCGCTGAATATCAGATACACAGCACACAGCAGCAGGCTGCTCACGATCGTTATAAGGACGGAGTTGCCGACGCTTTTCTTTGCCTTGTCGGGTTCGCCCTTTCCAAGACTCAGGCTGACAAAGGCACAGCAGCCGTCACCGATCATAACAGCGATCGCAAGCGCTATTACCGTAAGCGGAAAAACTACTGTATTTGCAGCATTTCCATAAGAGCCGAGATAGCTTGCATTGGCGATGAATATCTGGTCAACGATGTTGTACAGAGCGCCAACGAGCAGAGAAATAATACACGGCACAGCATACTTTCTCATCAGTCTGCCCACAGGCTCACGCCCTAATAATTGATTTGCAGTTTGTTCCATAGTTTCCCTCCTGAAATAAATACAGCGTGAAGCCATAAGCCGGAATTACGCTTAAAGCCACACGCTGTTTTTTGATGATATTAAGTTGTATCAGTCCAGATAAGAGCCGACAGGTGCAGTGCTGTACTGCTTTTTTATCTTGATGATGACTGAACCGTCAGGCTGTTCTGTTTCTTCAAGGATCTTGTACTCGGTCTTACTCTTTTCAAGGTTTTCCTTGTACTTTTTGATCTCCTCCCGAACTACATTTGCCGTATAGTCGTGACCGGCATCTTCCTTGAGCATAAAATGCAGTGTCTGGCAGATACACGCTTCCTTGATCCTTTTCATTGATATGCACCTCCCAAAAAATAAAACGAGCAGCAATAACCGGACTTACGCAGGATCGCTACTCGTTATATATTGATCATAACAGATTTTCAGCATTTTTGCAAAGGACATTTTGCACAAAGTTTATGCCTGTACAGCCTGTGCAGATTCGGCTTTTCTTCTGAATACCGCCTTGAAGCAGGTCCTGATAAGCGGCTGGATAAAGAAAAGCTGCGAGAAAAATGCCCTCCGCCAATGTGACGAAGGGCTGTCAAGTAATTACTTTCCGCTGCGCAAGCGGTTTGGTAACTGTTTTATTTGCAGGTAAGCCAATTAGCAATATCAACGACCTTGACGCCCTCATATTGATAATCATCATGGCGTGTTCTTGCAATAACCATTTTGGGATATGCGTCAGTAATAGAAAGCAGAGGGGATACCTCACGCTGAAATGTTTTCTCATCGGTTATGTTGTCCGATACTTGAATATAAATCTTTTCATCTCGCTTGATAGCTACAAAATCGACTTCTTTCTTGTAAAGAACGCCTGCATAAACCTCATATCCACGGCGAAGCAATTCGATAGCTACAATGTTTTCGAGCACTCTTCCGTAGTCCATATTCTTTGTGCCGAGCTTTGCATATCGGAATGAGTGGTCGCACAGATAGTATTTTTCCGTGGTAGAAAGATACTTCTTTCCTTTGATATCATAACGACGAACTTTATAGAAT
>CADAEJ010000122.1 GCA_902786965.1 uncultured Ruminococcus sp.
TGCCTCCCGTTGCTGAAAAGTCATTAAAAGGTTTAGGAAGGGGGTCTGGGGGAGAACCCTTCTCCAAAAGGGTTTCCCCCAGCTGCTCGACAAGCATTCACCGACAAATACTGATTTGTCAGTTCAGCAGGAAGATACCTGCATTGAGGTACCCTGCGAAAGCTACCCACACGGCGTATGGTATCTGCAAATAGGCGGCTGCGGGCTGCACCCTGTGGAAAGCCGCTGTCATAATGATGATAAGGATAAACAGACCGCACAGCCATACGAAAGAGAGCAGGAAGGCCTGTGCAACGAAGAAGAAAATACTCCAGCAAAGGTTGAACGCGAGCTGGATACCGTAAATAATAAGCGCCTCCTTGCTGTATGCCGAGCGCTCGTCCCAAACGATGTAGCTTGAAATACCCATCAGCGCGTAAAGCACCGTCCACACCACAGGGAACAGCCAGCCCGGAGGGGCAAGCGGCGGCTTGCTTATCTCGCCGTAGAAATCCATAGAACCTTTTGTGATGAAATAGCTCAGCAGCTGCACGCCGAAAGGTATCGCCAGCGCGATGATAAAGGGCTTGACTTTCAGCTCGTTGATAAATTTCTTGATGCTGAACCGCCTGATACTAATATCCATAAAAAATCACCTCACAATATATTATGCAAGGCGATCTTTGAATTATTCATTTATCTTCGCGCTCAAGACCGTATTTTTCATAAAACCTGTCAATATCGCTTTCGCTTTCGACCAGCTCGCAGTATTTCAGTCCGCGCGTTTTCGTGTCATAAAACCCGATAGTCCTCTCGCCCGTGCAGGTGCTTGACATTACCTTGATCTTCATACCCTCGCACTCCGCAGGAACGGGCATTTTCTTTTTGCGAAACATATCGCTACACCTCCGCGATCTTTGCCAGATTGTCCGCGCACAGCCTGCCGTCCGTGTAAACGTCCTCGTAAAATGCGTCAACATTATCGGAGTATTCCACCTCTTTTGAGAACTCCTTAACAGCCGCGATCTGCGCCGTAAACGTGAATTTTCCGTCCACAAACATCATAATATCCCACAGCCTGATAAACCAGACGTTCAGGGCGCACATAGCCAGCCTCGGCAAAGCCTCACCGCCGCGCGCACACTCGGTAAAGTAGCGATAAACGTTGTATACCGCCACCGCGCAAAGCTGCCCCTCTGCCTCAGGGAAAGCCTCGTCAAACCCCTTTGCCGCACCGATTATCTCGCCAAGCCTGCCGCGTATCTGCTCTATCGCATCGGGAAGCATCTGCTTCATGTAATCAAGCCCCGCAAGATAGTCAAGCACCTGCCTGCACGCACTCACAATATCATCACGGCTCGGTGCGCCAAGCCCGTTCACAAGCGCCGCCACCCTCTCACAGTCCGCAAACTCGCCTGCAAGCGCCTCAAAGCCATTCGCCGCATCATCGTATTCAAACTCCTGCGCGTTCAGACCGAAAATAAGCAGCGCCTTCATCTTCTGCGAAAGCGAAAGACCGCCCTGCAAAAGCCCGATAAGAACCTCCCGAGCCTTTATCACCGCGCCGAGCAGCTCCACGTCAAACTTCAGATCGTCATCTTCCTCGTCCGTGTCAAACTCGCAGAAACGTACATTCCCCGCGCTTTCGAGCCACTGCCGAGCCGACTCCTCACAGCACAGCCCCGTGCCTGCCTCCTTGTATCCGCCGAACCATTGATAAAACCTCGGGTGCTGATCGCATATCTCCGAAATGCTCTCTGCCCCGTGTTCAAGCAGCACCGAGCAAAGCCCTTTTTCGTTCAGAAATGGACATTGTCCGTTCTCCTGCTTTATGTAATGCTCGCCGTCCTCGCTCGTGATGTGCTCGCAAAGCCCGCAGTCAAGCGATTTGTAGTAATTGTAGGTGTCATCGTCTATCTCGATGTCCCAGCCCATGCGGCAGCAGTTGTCACCGCACGCTGAACCTGTGCATCGGAAATCCTTGAAAAAACTCGGCGCGTGAACTTTCATATCTTTTCCCCTTTCCGCAAATCAGAGTTTGTGGGTCTGCACTACCTTTAAGGACTTGCCAAAGACAAGACAGGTTTTTTCGCCCAGCCTTTTTCTCGTAAAAAAAGGCTGGCGGGTCAAGGGCAGAGCCCTTGCCGCCGTCCGCAGACGGCGGAATACCCT
>CADAEJ010000123.1 GCA_902786965.1 uncultured Ruminococcus sp.
CTCATAAACTGCCTGGAGGAACTCTTTCTCTCCGGGGTTTCTCTTCTCAACGTTCTCGTACACTTTCTGAAGGTACTCGTTTTTCAATGCCATCTTAAAAACTCCCATCTTAAAATATTGCGTAAACCCGTCCGAGCCATCTTATCCGGACATTTTATTACGATACGACTATTATAACATACGGCTTTCGATTTTGCAAGAGGGAATTATGAAAATTTCAAATTTTTATACATAATACGAAAAATCGGCGTTTAAATATGTCCGTTTTGGCGGATTTGCAAAAAGCTGTTGCAAATTTTATTGATTTAACTTGCAAAAATGCATTCGGCGTTGACGAAACTGCAAAAAAGTAGTACAATAGTAAAAAAGATATATCGGGGAGGAAACGATTATGACTGTAATGGGTTCAATGTTCGGTTCTGTCGAGGTCGGCAAGGGCGAGATAGTGAGTGCGATAAACTCGCTTGGCATCAGCGGCTCGGACGTGTGCATACACTCGTCGATGCGCTCCTTCGGTGCGCCGCTGAAGCACGGCTTGCAGGGCATCGTTGACGCTTTTATGGAAAGGCACTGCACGATAATGGTGCCGACCTTTTCGGATATTTACGAGGTCAGACCGACAAAGGAGCTTATGCCGCAGCAGAACGGTGCGGGGGATTACTCGTTCTTTCTTGAACAGTCATATGCAGAGATATCGCCGTTTGACGTTAGCAGCAAGGAGATATCTGCGGGCGATATGGGAGCTTTCCCTAAATGTGTGCTTGAAACTGCGGGCAGCGTTCGCGGTAATCATCCGCTGAACTCCTTTACTGCGCTGGGTGTAAACGCAAAAAGGCTCGTTGGCAGACAGTCGTTCAAGGACGTTTACGCGCCTCTCAAACAGCTTTGTGCCGATGACGGCTATGTGCTGCTTATGGGTGTCGGGCTTGACAGGGCGACTATCATCCACTACGCCGAGCAGGTCGCGGGGCGCACGCCTTTTGTGCGCTGGGCTTATGACGAGAACAGAAAGGTTGTTCCCGTGAGTGCTGGCGGCTGTTCCGAGGGTTTCAGAAACCTTGACGGCATACTTGATATTTACGCAAAGAGAATTACTGTCGGCAGCAGCCGCTGGGTCTGCTACAAGGCGCAGGAGTTTGTTGACATTTGCAGCAGGGCGATACGCAATATGCCAAACATCACCCACTGCGACGACAAGGACTGTGACAGGTGCAACGACGCTGTAAAGGGCGGTCCGCAGCTGCCTGCTGATTTCTGGACGAATGGTTTGTGAGGTAGATGATATGAAAAAGACCGAACTTGCAGGTGAGATAATCAGGAGGCTTGAGCAGGCTTATCCCGATGCGCTTTGCTCGCTTACATATGAGAAACCGCACGAGCTGATGATAGCGGGGCGCTTGTCCGCACAATGCACCGATGCGCGTGTGAATATCGTGACCAAAGAGCTTTTTGCAAGGTACAAGTCTATCGAGGACTTCGCAAATGCTGATGTAGACGAGGTCGCCGAGATAGTCAAGCCCTGCGGTTTGTACAAAACAAAGGCGAAGTCGATAGTGGGTATGTGCAGGCAGATAATGCAGGACTTCGGCGGCGAGATACCCGACACGATAGAGCAGCTGACAAAGCTTGAGGGCATCGGCAGAAAGACCGCAAACCTTGTGCTTGGTGATGTTTTCCACAAGCCTGCGGTCGTGTGCGATACCCATTGTATCCGCATTTGCGGAAGACTTGGGCTGACAAAGAACAAGGAGCCCCAGAAAGTAGAAACAGACCTGCGCAAGATACTGCCGCCCGAAAAGTCTTCCGATTTCTGTCACCGTATGGTGCTTTTCGGCAGAGAGTACTGCAAGGCGCGCGGCGAGCGCTGCGGTGAGTGTCCGCTTTCGGACATCTGCAAAAGCTGCAAGTAACATAAATCAGAATTTGCCGCTGTGTGTACACCGCATAATTGGGGAGGACCCTTTTGAAAAAGGGTCTCTCCCCAAACCCCACCCCTAAAACTTTTATCTCTTTTTCGCCATTTGGGTCTTTGACCCAAATAACG
>CADAEJ010000124.1 GCA_902786965.1 uncultured Ruminococcus sp.
GTCTGCGGACGGCGGCAAGGGCGCTGCCCTTGACCCGCCAGCCTTTTTTACGAGAAAAGGCTGGACCGAAAAACCTGTCTTGTCTTTGGCAAGTCCTTAAAGGTAGTGCAGACCCACAAATTCCTATTTGTAATACAGCAAAGGAGCAATTATGGCACGAATCTACCCACTTTTCTCGTCAAGCGACGGCAACAGTACATATATCGGCAACGGCAGGCGCGGCGTGCTTATAGATGCAGGCGTGTCCTGCAAAAAGCTCTGCGATTCGCTCAGCGCCAACCGCATCGACATAAACGGCATCGAGGGCATCTTCATCACCCACACCCACAGCGACCACATCAAAGGGCTGCGTGTGCTGCTGAAAAGCCACCATATTCCCGTCTATGCAAGCCTTGCAAATATCGAGCTGCTCGTAAAAACAGGGGCAGTCCCCGAGAATGCCGAGCTTTACGAGATAACCGATAGCCCAGTAACTGCGGGAGATCATGAGGTATCAAACTTCGATACCCCCCACGATACACCCTCAAACTGCGGCTACCGCATAACCTGCCCCGACGGCAAGACCGCCGCCGTCTGCACAGACCTCGGCTGCGTCACTCAAACCGTCTGGGAGAATATCCGCGGCTGCGACCTCGTGCTGCTCGAATCCAACTACGACCCCTATATGCTCGCACACGGTCCCTATCCGCCCGAGCTCCAAAAACGCATCTCGTCCGATATCGGACACCTCTCAAACCGCGACTGCGCCGATACCCTCGTGCAGCTCCTCGCATCAGGTACCGATAAGTTTATCCTCGGCCACCTCTCCCAGCATAATAACGACCCGCTGACCGCCGAAAATACCGCAGTCGGCACCCTCTCAAACGCGCAGCGCAACAGAGATTATATCCTCCACGTTGCCCGCCCCGAGGGTTCAGGATTGGTGGTGGCATTTTGATAAAGATCAATCTCATCACCGTTGGAAAACTCAAAGAAAAGTATTGGCGTGACGCGATCGCCGAGTATTCAAAGCGCCTTGGCGCCTTTTGCAAGCTTGAGATCACCGAGCTTGCCGAATCAAAGCTCCCCGACGATCCGTCCGAAAAACAGACCCTCGCCGCGCTCGATAACGAGGCAAAAGCCATTCAGCCATTTCTTGACATCAAAGGCGCGTTCACCTTTGCAATGTGCATCGAGGGCAAACAGATGACCAGCGAGGAACTGTCCAAGAAATTGGACTTTTGCGGCACAAACGGATACTCCACCGTAAACTTTGTCATCGGCTCGTCTTTCGGCATCGCCCAAAGTATAAAAAATCAGGCGGATGTGCGCCTTTCAATGTCCGAAATGACCTTTCCGCACCAGCTCGCGCGCGTAATGCTCATCGAGCAGATCTACCGCGCCTTCCAGATAAGCGCCCATACCAAGTACCACAAATAAAGGGTGATTTTATGACCGACCTGCTGCTCGATAAGTGTATAGCCAAGTTCCGCACTATGCTCGATGTCTGTAAAAACCGCGATGACTGTCCGCAGCTTCCGCAAAGTCTCGTCATCTACCGCGTCAGAGCCGTAAAGCGCGGAGGCGTCTGCCTGCCAAGGAAAGCGCTCGAAGCGTGGCGCTACGAAAAAGGAAAGATAATGTCCGTCCCGACCGACGCAAAACCCGTGCAAACGATCATCTCGCGGGAGCTTTACCGCGAGGGCTGTGCCTGCTTCAGCATCAGCCGCCTGCGCAGAAAAGCCTTTGTCAGCGTCTATTTCGGCAAAAATATCTCCATGGGCTTTGAGTATGATATGCACGTCACCAAAACCTCATTCGCCCTCACCAACGAAAAAGTCATATGGGAATAAAAAGCAGAGGACTCCAAAACAAGCCCCCTGCTTTTTCAATTGTCCTACATCAGTATACAAAACAAAACTACAAATCCGAGTTTGCCGGGGTATGTTCGGTGTATAATCGGGCTGGAACTCTTTTGGAGAAGAGTTCCCCCCGTACCCCCCTCAGAAACCTTTTATTGCTTTTTCGCCATTTGGG
>CADAEJ010000125.1 GCA_902786965.1 uncultured Ruminococcus sp.
CATACATGGAGGATTACTCAAGTGGTGAAGAGGCTCCCCTGCTAAGGGAGTAGGTCGCTAACGCGGCGCGAGAGTTCGAATCTCTTGTCCTCCGCCAGCCCGAAATGGCTTGTTTAAGCCATTTCGGGCTCTTTCTTTTGCCTAAAAATCGCCGTGTCCTTTGCCGTGTCCTTTATTCAGCCCGTTTGGAGCAGTGCGGCGACATGATTCAGCGCTTTTTCATTTGCTTGCTGAACGGCGTGAGCATAGAAATTCAGCGTGGTGCTGGTCTGACTGTGACCGAGCATAGCCGATACGGATTTGACATCTACGCCATCTGCTAATGCCTGCGTCGCTACAAAATGGCGAAAACTATGTAACCCCTTGAAGGGAATGTTTTCTGATTCCAAAAAGTCCTGGAGCCATTTATAAGGGACATTGGGATTCAGCGGCTTGCCGCACCAGTTGATGAACAGTCTGTCGCTCTCCACCCACTGATCGCCGCATTTCTCGGCGACGGCTTTTTGTTCTTCTTGAAGCTGTTTGATCAGTTCGAGAAGAAAAGGCTGTATGTACAGCGAGCGATAACTGGATTTTGTTTTCGGAGTGTCGGTATAGGTGCCGAAGCCTTGATGATAGTTAGATGTTCTGTTGATCGTCAGGATAGATTTTTCAAAATCGATATCCTTGTACTCTAAGCCTAATGCTTCGCCCTTTCTCATACCCGAAAATGCCAGAAGATTGAAAAACAGTCTATACGATGTTGGAGCCTTGTCATTGATTGCCGACAGTACCTCTTTTGCTTCTTCGAGAGAATAGATTGCTTTTTCTTTCTTCTCTGTCTGTGTAAAGACAATATCACGGCAGGGATTGATGTCAACGATACCGCACCTTTTTGCGTAGAGCATGACGTCACTGACAAAGGTCAGATAGGATTTTTGGCTTTTGACGGACAACCCTTTACCGGTTTGCTTATTTACGCCGTTTTTACCTAAAGAGGTGATAAAGGCTTGTACCATCCGGTAGGTAAGTCTGCTGACCAATACGTCGCCGATCGCATTATAGGTTCTTTCCTTGCAGTCCAGTAGCTTTGTCAATGTGCTTTTCTTATATTTCTTGCTGGCAAGCTGCAAATCCAGCCATTCCTCTGCGATCTCCTTAAAGGTGGTATGCTCTTTTGCGAACGCGATCTCGTTTTCCTCGCGCATACGCTGTTCTGCTTCACATTCTAATTCCTTTTGATATTCGGCAATTGATCGTTCTTCAAATAAAACGCTTTGCCTGGTTACCTCCTTTTTGATTTGTTTTGATGTCATCCCTTTTTCGGGAGTCCATGTCATACATTTGACGATCTGCTGACCGTCTTTGTATCCGAGGCTCACCCGTCATACATTTGACGATCTGCTGACCGTCTTTGTATCCGAGGCTCACCCGAAACTGATAGGATGTTATGCCTTTCTTGGATACTCTTTTTCTGATTGTCATGTGCTTAACCTCTTTTCTGAAAGCTAAGCTCAAGCAGCATCATTATTATAACATGAGAGAATATCCAAAAGCAAATCCAGATTGATCAATCTTTTCGATGCGATCCGGATAACGGGGATCTCCCCGCGACTTGCCATACGCCTGAGCGCTCTCAAAGTCAGACACGTATCAGGGTCAAGCGATTTGATTTCTTCATACGCTTTAGGTATGGTTCGCATTCTTGCAGTCATGGTTTCCTTCCCCTTGGAAAACAATAGAGTAAATGATGCTATGTAACATCTGACGGTCGCCTTTGATCGGGCAAAAATGGTTTTTGATCATAAAGTGATCCTCCGTTTAATATAATAGTATTGGATTGGTATACATCTTCCGGCTGTGCAGCAGCCTCATTGGTTTTCACCACCGCAGGGATCGCCCACGGCCGCCCTCATTGCCTGCGACGGCTTATGCCAACGGCATGTCCGCTCGGACTGTGACTGGACGGAAGTATCATTGTCCTCTGCGGCTGTCATCGCCCTCGGTAAAGGATGCACCCTTACCGTCTGAGTCCTGAAGGCTTCAAAAGCGCCATATTCTTGAAGCGTTCGCTCATGTAGCTCGTGTGGTTCTCATGTTACACACACCGCAGAGAAGGTAGAAGATATGTTGATATTCAGTTGTCGAGGTTCATTATCATTTCGGGACTATAATCGACAGTTTTCTTAAACAAAAGAAGGCCGGAGTACAGTTCCAAAACGGAAGCTGAACGGCGGCCAATACGTTCTATATTCAATTATACTAATTCG